>NZ_JARPVX010000022.1:0-51029 GCF_033947565.1 Lichenihabitans sp. Uapishka_5 | reverse complement strand
GGCTCCGTGGGAATCCACTGTCTCTGAACTACGCACATTCCGTCCACACGGCCTAGCATCGAGCCATAAGGTCGCTGTCACGCGAGCCGGATCTCGTCGAACGCGTACCCCGGACCCGCACTCATTTAGTTGAGCAGGCGCGGCGGAGCGACGGAACGCAACTGCGGACTTGTAGGAGCGGTGACTTTCATCGGCGGAACTCCAAAATTATCTGATGGAGCACCGCCGGAGAGCGTCGGAGTTCCTCGAATGTTCGGGCATTCCGCCATTATTGTTTTGTTTTCCGTCGGAGTGCTCGCGGACTCGGTCTTGGAAGCATCGCGGAATGCCGGGCAAGCCCGCGGAAGTAAGTCGTTAGTTCGGCGGCGCCCATCTCGTCAGGTGTCCAGTCGTAGGCATGCTCATCGGAGTCGTATTCTCATTCCTGAAGCGGAAGAACCTTCATCTCTGGCTGAACGCTTGTTGACCTAATTCAAAGCGGATGCTCCGATCTCGGCAGGATTGATGTGAATCGCAGGCCATTGCACAACGTTCGGGGAGCCAGCTGCGAGGCTTACCGAATTGGGAAATCCGTCGGGCGAGACGACGCGACAAGATGGCCGAGAAGGAGGTTGAGCATTAGGATGATTGAGGAACCCACATCAATAACCGCCGAACTAGCCGTCATCCCGGCGGAGATGCTCGCCATGTACGCCGACGGGGCCAAGAAGAACGTTACCGCGCTCGCGCAGATGATCGACGCCGTGGGTGCGCTTCGGGAGGGGTACGAGACGTTGTACGGTGGGGCGCAGGGTGAGGCGGCTGACGAGCTCCTCCTCCGCAGCGACCATCTCTGCGTGTCGCTCACGATGGCGAACCTTGACACGGCCAGTGACCGGGCGAAACGCGACGCGATCCTGGCCAGGGCCCTTCGATCCCGGCGATTGCCCATGGGACCGGTCGCGCGCAGCATCGTCGAGGGCCGGAAGGCCTTCGACCGGCCGCGAGGGACCTCTAGGTTCTGGAGGGCGCAGCCGCATGCGGAGACCGAGTTCGAGATCGACGCCTTCATCTGCGCCAACCTATTCGACCCGTCCGAGGCCGACACGTCGGACCCCACGTCTCTGCTCGGGCTCGTGCGGAGGTTCGAGGTCGCGCAGGAGCATCTCGACGCCCTTCATGACGCGGGAGACGAGAGGGGGTGGGGATGCCAGGAGCACTGCAGGAACGTGCACGTCCTGATCTGTCTCACGCGCGCGTCCGATCTCAGGGAGGCGGTGGTGAAGGTCAACTGCCTCGTCGGTCTGTGGAGGGCGTCCTACCAGCACAACGCACGGGTCTACCTCGTCTGCGAAGTGGCCATCCGCGCCGAACTCGATCGCTGGAACGGGTCCGGGTCCCCGACCATCTCGTCGCGGTCGCATTGATCACGTGCAACCGTTGCCCGACCTGCGTTGTTGGCGCGCAACGGACGTTGGCGCATTGAAGCCGGAAAGCCTGACGCGTCGCGGGCTTCGAAGGGCTTCCGCTTGAACCAGGTACCATTTGTCGCCGTTCGGCGGAACGGGGCCGACGCGGAACCGGCGAGCGCCAGCTAGGGTGCTACCGTCGCCTCATGCGAGCGGGACGTTCGCTTGGGAAGGCGCTCGAGTGATGCGTCGTGCTGACGTTATTGGGGGTGCATGCCGTTCGCCTCCGAGGCGAGCGAAGGTCCGTAGTCAGATCATCGCAGCCGGTCCTCTGCGGACCGATCAGGCGTACGGCTCATCTTGATCAGGACAGGTCGCGATGCCGTTGGCGGCCTTTGCGGATCTGGCGGCTGAGTCGATCGGGAGGCCGCGCGTAAGCAGAACCCATGAATCTACCACTTCGATCAATCGTTGTTCCGTGATGTCGGCCTGATGCCTGATCTGTCACGAGCCGCTCCTGCTCCACTGTCCCGCGTCGATGCCGAGCTTATGCGTAGAGGTTGCTCGAAGCCGGTGACATTCCCCGGATTGAACTGATCGCTGCTATTGAAATTAAAATCAAAAGATATATTTCAATTAAACGAGCATCGGGCTCGAACACGGTCTCAGTGAGATCGTTTGAATCGCGCACTTTGGTGATGGTCTCTTAACCTGATCTTGGCCTTCCCAGAGCCGGCAACGTTTCCGCAATCACCCAGGCGTCAATGTCAACCGACGAGGGCTCGAGACGTGGGAAGAACGGAATCCGATGCTCGTCCGCGACGTGGGCCCCGGAGGAAGCATGACCGTTCGGCAGGATCTCGGCCTTACGGAGTTCGCGAGGCTGAAGGACTTGCTGCCGCAACTCGAGCACCTGATCTCGCGCAAGACGGTCGAGCGGCGCCTTGTCGAAGGCTTGGTTCCCTCGGCCGAGAAGGGACCAGACGGTCATTGGATCGTCCACGTGCCGACGCTGCGGGCCTGGGTCCTGGGCAAGTGGCCGCCGAAGGGGGAGGGGATCGGGATCGCACGGAGCGTTCCGTCCGTGACGCCCGCGTCGATTCAGGCAGACTCCGTCGCGTCCCGGCAGTTCGAGCGGCGCCTCGCGGCTCTCCACGACGTAGGGGAGGGGGTCGGCCCGGACGGCGCCGCTATGGCGTCGGCGGCTCCCCCGCGAGGCGTGATCCGACACTGGGTGCGGGTGTCATTGGGAATGTGGAGGGAGCAGCATGCCAATCTACAAGCGGAAAGATAGCATCTACTGGTACGTGCTATTCCGTGACGCTGACGGTCTGGAGCACCGCCTATCGACCGAGATCCCGTCGACCCCGAAGAACAGGCAGGCCGCCGAGGCGCGAGGTGACGAGCTTCGTGCCGAGGTCAACGCGCGCTCGAAGGCGGCGCATTCCACTTCCTTGCGAGGAGCCGTGGTCGCGTTCATCGACGGGGCGCAACGGCGGGCGAAGCCCATCAAAGCGTCGACGGCCTCGCATTACGCGCAAATGCTCGCGGGCCCGGTCACGTGGTTCGAGCGCCGGGGCTTCGACCGGATCGCCCACCTGACGACCGAGAACCTGACGGCCTACGTGCGGGAGGCCAAGAGGCGGACACCGGACATCCAGATCAGGCGTCAACTGACCGCGTTGGCGTCGCTCGTGCGCTACGTCACGGGGTCGAGCGACTTCGAGGGCAAGCCCGATCCCAACGCCGTGCGGCTTGTGCCCAAGGAGGACCTCGCGGACGTGACCGATCGACCGCGGTCGATCGAACGCGACGAGCTTGATCGCGTCCTCTCCGCCGCAGCGACGCATCGCGACCCGTTCTGGCGCCGCTTCGTGCTGCTCGTCGCGGGCACCGGCATGCGGCACGAGGAGGCGCTGGGCCTCGAGTGGGGTGAGGTCGACCTCGACGGACGTCGCATCCGGCTGCGACCGGAACGCGTCAAGACCGGCGTCGGACGCACCATCCCGCTGTCATCGGTCGTCTTCGAGGCGATCGGCGCGGTGCCGCGGGCCCCGGATGGGCATCACGTCTTCGTCAACCCGGACACCGGGCAGCGGTACGTGAACGTTCAGAAGGGGTGGCGCGGCATCCGCAAGAGGGCCGGCCTGCCGAAGCTTCGGCTACACGACCTGCGACACACATTCCAGCACCTTGCGCGCGACTCGGGGATGAGCGAAGAGGATCGCATGACGATCGCGGGGCACAGTTCTGAGGTCGTCCACCGTCAGTACGCGAAGGGCGGCACGGCGGGATTGCAGGAGGAGATGGAGAAGCATTCGCCACTTGCCGGGGGCAAGCGTCGCACATATAAAAACACAGTGACAACACAGGAGCCGAAGTCTTCGCCACCCAAAAGGCGTAAGAAGCCGGAATCCTGAGTGTACGGGGTATAGCGCAGCCTGGTAGCGCGATAGTTTTGGGAACTATAGGTCGCAGGTTCGAATCCTGCTGCCCCGACCACGCACCGATTTGCAACACGACGAATTTCAGGCACAATCGGCGAAGGCCGCCGGGGCCAGACGGAACGGGGTCAGGGTAGCCGACGATATGCTTGCACGCATCTACAAGCCGGCCAAAGGCGCTACGTCGTCGGGAAGTGGGCGCACCAAGACCTGGATGCTCGAATACGAGCGCACCGTGGCGCGTGAGATCGAGCCGCTGATGGGCTGGACCAGCTCCAACGAAACGTCGTCCCAGATCAAGATTCCTTTCGACAGCAGGGAAGACGCCGTGGCCTTCGTGGAGAAGCTCGGCATCGCCTATCGGGTCGAGGAGCCGAAGCCCGATCCGGTGCGCCGGGGCCTTTCCTATTCGGACAACTTCAAGTCCACCCGCACGGGCGCCTGGACGCATTGATCCTGGGCGAAACCGGGCTCCGTAGCTCAGTTGGATAGAGCAGCCGCCTTCTAAGCGGCAGGTCGCAGGTTCGAATCCTGCCGGAGTCGCCAATCGGTCGTCGGCCCTTGGAGGCCGCGGCTTCGGGGTCCGGCGGTTCGATCCCGTTCGGCCCTTCAGCCAGAAGACATGATGTGACCATCTCCTCCGTTCTTGCAGATCCCGCGGCACCTCGCCGGCGCTGGGCCGCCTTGTTGCTGGTGTTGGCCACCCTGGCGCTTTACCTGCCGGGCTTGGCCAGCCTGCCGCCGATGGATCGCGACGAGCCCCGCTTCGCACAGGCCAGCAAGCAGATGCTGGAAACCGGCGACTTCGTCGACATCCGCTACCAGGACGAGGCCCGCAACAAGAAGCCGGTCGGCATCTACTGGCTGCAGGCCGGGGCGGTCTCGCTCGGCCAGGCACTCGGGGTCGCGGACGCGCGGCGGACCATCTGGCTTTACCGGCTGCCGTCGCTGTTCGGCGCCATCCTGGCCGTGCTCGGTGCCTATTGGGTCGGGCTTGCGGTGACGACACGCAGGGCCGCTTTCCTGGGCGCGCTGTTGTTTGCCGCGACCGTGATCCTGACGGTCGAGTCGCATCTGGCCAAGACCGATGCCGTGTTGTGCGCCACCGTGGTCTGGGCCATGGGAGCGCTGCTGCGCATCTATCTCGGCAGCCGCGATCGCGGAGCACCCGCCGTCGCGCCGTGGCTGCCGGCCGTGTTCTGGACCGCGATCGGCCTCGGTATCCTGGTCAAGGGGCCGATCACCCCCATGGTGCCGGCCTTTACGGTCGTGGCGCTGGTGCTGCGTGACCGTTCGGGCCGCTGGCTCTGCGCCTTGCGGCCCGGTCTCGGCCTCGCCTGGGTGCTGCTTCTGGTGCTGCCCTGGCTGGGGCTGATCCTCGTACGAACGCATGGCGCCTTCCTGGCTGATTCGGTGGGCCACGACATGCTGGGCAAGGTCGGCGGGGCGCAGGAATCGCACGGGGCGCCGCCCGGCACCTATCTGCTGGCCTTCTGGGCTACGGCCTGGCCGATGGCGCCTTTCGCGGCGCTGGCGGCGCCCGGCGCCTGGCGCCGCCGCGGCGAACCGGCCGTGTTCTTTCTGCTGGCCTGGATCGTGCCGACCTGGCTGTTGTTCGAGATCGTCACCACCAAGCTGCCCCATTACGTCATGCCGACCTATCCGGCCGTGGCGATCCTGGCGGCCCTGGTGCTGGAAGCGCCCGGCGCGCTGCGGGCGCCGGGCAAGCCTGGGCGGGTGGGGGCCGTGGTGCTGGCTATCCTGTTTGGGCTGTTGCCCCTCGGCCTCGCGGTGGTGCTCGCATTCGGGCACGGATTCTTGTGGGACGCCTTGTCGCCGGGCGCGCTGGTGCTCGGGCTGCTGGCCACCGTGGCCGCAGCCGCGCTTGCCGGTACCGCTTGGGTGCAGGTCCGGCGCGGGGCCTTCGCGCCAGCCGCCATGGCGGCCGTGGGGGCCGCCTTTGTGGTCAACCTGTTTGTTCTCGGCTTCCTGCTCACGCCGGCCGCATCACCGCTACTGGCCGTGTCACGCCACACGGCCCTGGCCGGGCGCGAGGCTACGCCGGCCGAGTGCGCCGGCATGACCTATGCGAGCGTCGGCGATCATGAGCCGAGCCTCGTGTTCCTGACGGGCACGAGCCTGCAGCTCACTGATGCCGCGGGCGCCGCGCGTTTTCTGCAGGGTGGGGATTGCCGGGGTGCCTTCGTGGAGGCCCGCACGGAAGCGGCCTTCCGGGCGGCGCTCGGCGACCTCGCGGGCGTCCACCTGGCAAGCCGGGTGGCCGGCACAGCCATCAACGGCGGCAAGCATCTCGACATCGGCATCTATGTGAGGCAGAGAAGCCAGCCATGACGACGCGGCCACCTGCTTCCGTCCCCCTCGACGCTGGGTCGCCAGGATCCGTGCTGGCCGAGGGTCCGCCACGGTTGCGTCCTGTGCCCACGATCGCGATGATCTGCGCCCTGGCGACGGTGGTGTGCGTGCTTTGCGCGCTGCTGGTCGATGTTCCCGTGGCGCGGCTCGCCCTGCAAACGCCGCCCGACCTTCGCGCCATCGCCCAGGTGTTCAGCGACATCGGGCTGTCGGGCTATATGCTGGGCCTGTCGGGCCTGATCGCTGCGGCGGCCTTCCTGACGCTTCGCCGGTATCGGTCCCACAAGCGGCGGTCGCTGCTGCGGCTGCTTGGCGAACGGGCTTTCTTTGTTTTCGCGGCCGTGGCGCTGTCGGGCATCGCGGTGCAGATCATCAAGCACGTGGTCGGGCGCGCGCGTCCCAAGGCGATCGGCAGCCTCGACGCGTTCCATTTCGACCTGTTCTCCATCAAGGCGAGCCTCGCGAGCTTCCCGTCGGGCCATTCCACCTCCATCTTTGCGCTCGCGGCGGCGCTCGGGCTCATTGCGCCGCGCTTGCGCGTGCCGGCCTTCGGCCTGGCTATGCTGGTGGCTCTGGCCAGGGTGGTGCTGGCGGCTCATTACGCCAGCGACATCGTGGCGGGCGCAACGCTCGGCGTGGTGACCACGCTTGCCATCGCGGGTGTCTTCGCCAATCGGTCGATCGCCTTCACGCGCCGCGACGGTGTGGTGCGGCTGAAGGGACGCGGCGTGATCTGGTCGGCCTTGCGGCTGCGGGCTTGCGGCACGGGGCAGGCAGCATGACGATGTCCGAATCCGAAATCCCCGGCGTCACCGTGGTGGTGCCGGTCCGCAACGAAGCCGGCAACATCGCGCCGCTGGTCGACGAGATCGAGGCCGCCATGCGGGCGGGCGGACCTTTTGAGGTGATCTATGTCGACGACGGATCGAGCGATGCCACAGGCGCCGAGCTCGAACGCCTCGAGGCGACCCGGCCCTGGCTGCGCCACCTGACCCACGTGCGCTCCTGCGGCAAGTCCGCGGCGGTGCGCAACGGCGTCAAGGCGGCGCGCGCGTCCATAATTGCTACCCTCGATGGCGACGGCCAGAACGATCCCGTCGCGATCCCTCGCATGGTGGCCGAACTGCGCGACGCTGGCCCGCATTGCGGCCTCGTGGCGGCGCAGCGTCTCGGCCGGCAGGACACCGCCTTCAAGCGCCTGCAATCCAAGGTCGCCAATGTGGTGCGTGAAGCCTTTTTGGACGATGGCACGCGTGATACCAACTGCGGCCTGAAATGCTTTCCCCGGCAGGTCTACCTCGATCTGCCGTTCTTCGACGGGCTGCATCGCTTCCTGCCGGCGCTGGTGCGTCGCGACGGCTATGCGATCTCGCTGATCGACGTGGTGGACCGGCCGCGGCTGAGCGGCGTGTCCAACTATGGCTTCTTCGATCGGCTGTGGGTTGGCATCTCGGACCTTGCGGGGGCGAGCTGGCTCATCCGCCGCCGCAAGAAGATCCCCGAACTCGTCGGGAGTCCGCCCCGTGCTGTATGACTGGACCAATCAGACGGGCCAGTTCCTTTACGAGGTGTTCGTCCAGAAATTCGACTTCTGGTTCGCCTTCGGGCTTTTGGCCCAACTGGTCTTCACCGGCCGCTTCATGGTGCAGTGGATCGCCAGCGAGCGCGAAGGCAAGAGCGTCGTTCCCGTCGCCTTCTGGGTGCTGTCGCTCGTCGGCGGGCTGATGACGCTGGTCTA
Organism: Lichenihabitans sp. Uapishka_5; assembly: GCF_033947565.1. Taxonomy (NCBI): domain Bacteria; kingdom Pseudomonadati; phylum Pseudomonadota; class Alphaproteobacteria; order Hyphomicrobiales; family Lichenihabitantaceae; genus Lichenihabitans; species Lichenihabitans sp. Uapishka_5. Next base: position 43,086 of record NZ_JARPVX010000022.1, on the reverse strand, counting down.
CGGTTTGGAGCGCCGCGATGCGATCATCATCCTGGGCCAGGTCTTCGCCAACGTCATCTACCTGCGCAATCTGGTGCTGATCGCCAAGTCGCGCCGCCGCGCCGGCGCCAAACCGGCCTGACCTCAGGCGGCCTCGCCCCAGCCGGCCTGATCCTTCAGGCGGCTTCGCCCCGAAGCCGCGCAAAGCCGCGGTCGAGGTCGTCCTGCAGGTCCTCGACGTTTTCGAGCCCGATCGAGAAGCGCAGCGCCGGGCCGCCCGGCGCCCAGGCGCTGGCGGTGCGGTAGGAGCGGCAGTCGAACGGCACCACCAGGCTCTCGAAGCCGCCCCAGCTATAGCCGAGGCCGAACAATTCCAGCCCGTCCAGCATCGCCGCCACGGCAGCGTCGGCGGCGGGCATGAGGATCACCGAAAATAGGCCGCTCGATCCCGCGAAGTCGCGTTGCCAGATCGCGTGGCCGGGGAACTCGGGCAGCGCCGGGTGCAGCACGCGGGCGACCTCCGGCCGTGCTTGCAGCCATCGCGCCATCGCGAGCCCTTGCCGCTCGGCTTCGCGCAGGCGCAGCTCCATGCTGCGCAGCCCGCGCAAACCGAGGAACACGTCCTCCGGGCCGGCGCACATCGCAAAGGCGTCGAAGGTATCCCGCAAGGCGGGCCAATACCGGGCATTGGCGCTGGTCAGCCCCAGCAGCAGGTCCGAATGGCCCGACAGATATTTGGTGCCGGCCTCGATCACGATGTCGACGCCATGCCGGTGGGCCGGAAACAACAGCGAGGTTGCCCAGGTGTTGTCCATCACGACGGGCACGTCGCGGGCATGGGCCATCGCCACGATGCCGGGCACGTCCTGCATGTCGAGGCTCTGCGAGCCCGGCGCCTCGACGAACACCATGGCGGTTTCGGGACGCAGCAGCGCCGCGACGCCGTCGGGCGAAAGTCCCGGGTCGTAATAGGTGGTCTCAACGCCCATGCGACGCAGCACGTCGTCGCAGAACTTGCGGATCGGCTGATAGGCCGCATCCGTCACCAGAATGTGGCTCCCGGCCCGCGTTACGGCCAGGAACGCCACCGTCACGGCGGCCAGCCCCGACGGCGTCAGCACGGTGCCGGCCGCGCCCGCGATCTCGGTCCAGGCGCGCTCGAGCGCTTCCGTGGTGGGGGTTCCCTTGGTGCCGTAGGTGAAACGGGACTCGGATCGCCCATGCAGGGCATCCGTGGTTTCAAACAACACCGTCGAGCCGCGATAGATGGGCGTGTTGACGAAGCCATGCTGTTCGAAGGGTTCACGCCCCGCATGCACCAGCCGGGTGCGTGACCGCAGGGCGGCCCGGGTGCCTTCGCTCAGCGTCTTCATGGCGGCGTCCGTTCGAGTCGCCGCCTCGCTTGCGGCGGCCCCGTGTCGGCCGCCCGTCCTGGCGCGTCAAGCACCAAGCCAAGGCGGCAGCTTGTCCGGTTCCCTTACCCGAGCCCGGCTCTGCCGCCGCGAGCAGGGGACACGATCCCGCAGGGCCTTGACCCTGGTATGGAAACTGCTTCGTATGTTGCCACGGGGGCGGGCCTGCCGCCTCGGCGGGCCGAAAGCCTGTCGGATCAGGGAGCGTCGGTGCGCATGCTTAAATTTGCGGCAGGTTTGTTGGGTTTGGCGGCGTGCGTCGGCGCCACGGGGGCACAAGCCGGCACGCTCGACACGGTGAAGAGCCGCGGTCAGCTGATCTGCGGCGCCAACACGGCCCTGGCGGGCTTCGGCATTCCGGATTCGAGCGGCGGCTGGACGGGCCTCGACGTCGATTATTGCCGCGCCATCGCGGCCGCGGTGCTGGGCGACCCGACCAAGGTCAAGTTCATTCCACTCAACGCCAAGGATCGGTTCCCGGCCCTGCAGTCGGGCGAGGTCGATGTGTTGATCCGCAACACCACCTGGACCACGTCGCGCGATTCCAACCAGGGCTTCCTGTTCGCCGCCACCGACTTCTACGACGGCCAGGGCTTCATGGTGCGTAAGAAGCAGAACGTATCGTCGGCCAAGGAACTCGACGGCGCCTCGATCTGCGTGCAGCAGGGCACCACGACCGAACTCAACCTCGCCGATTATTTCCGCTCCAACAACATCAAGTATGACAGCGTCGCCTTCCAGGACGAGGACGTGGCTCTGAAGGCCTTCGAGTCGGGCCGCTGCGACGCCTTCACGACCGATTCGTCGGGCCTTTATGCCGAGCGCATCCGCCTGACCAACCCCGACGACTATATGGTGCTGCCCGACATCATCTCGAAGGAGCCGCTGGCCTCCGCGGTGCGGCAGGGCGACGACCAGTGGTTTAACGTGGTGCGCTGGTCGTTCTACGCCATGCTGAACGCAGAAGAAGCGGGCGTTACCTCGAAGAACGCCGACGACATGCTGAAGTCCCAGGACCCCAACATCCGCCGCATGCTCGGCGTCGAAGGCGACCAGGGCAAGGGGCTCGGGCTCGACAACAAATGGGCCTACAACATCGTCAAGATGGTCGGGAACTACGGCGAGATCTTCGACAAGAACGTCGGCGACGGGTCTGCGCTGAAGATCAAGCGTGGCCAGAACGCGTTGTGGAACAAGGGTGGCCTGCAATATGGCCCGCCGATCCGCTGATCCGCGGCGCTGATCCCTCTGGCCGGGCGCTTTCGAGCGTCCGGCCGACGCTTCCGGCAGCCGAAAGCCTGACAACCGCATGACCGATCTGGCCGAAACCGCACGACCGGCGCGAAGCTCGGCGCTGAACGACCCCAAGCTGCGCGCCTTCGCGTATCAGGCGCTGTTGGTTATCGCCGTGTTGTTCCTGGTGATCAGCGCCGGGGGCGAAGCGGTATCGAACATGCGGCAGCGGGGCATCCCGCTGACCTTCGACTTCTGGAACCAGGTGTCGGGTTTCGACATCAACCAGACGCTGATCCCCTATACGAACCAATCCACCTACGGGCAGGCCTTCTGGGTCGGGCTCTGCAACACCCTGTTGGTGGCGGCGCTTGGCATCGTCCTGGCCACCGTCATCGGCTTTGCGGTCGGCATCGCACGGTTGTCGCACAACTGGATCGTCGTCAGTCTCGCCTCGGTCTACGTCGAGGTGCTGCGCAACATCCCGCCGCTGCTGGTTCTGTTGTTCATCTACAATGCGGTGTTGAAGCCGCTTCCTAATCCGAAGCAGTCGATCGCGCTTCCAGGCAGCATCTTTCTCAACAATCGCGGCATCATCATGCCGGATCCGGTGTTCGGTGCCGGCTCCGGGCTGGTGGCGCTGGCGCTCGTGGCCGGTCTGCTGCTCAGCGTCGCGATGGCGCGCTGGGCGCGGCTGCGGCAGACTCAGACCGGCAAGCAGTTCCCGATCCTGACTGTCGGGCTGGCGCTGACATTCGGCCTGCCGCTGCTGGCCTACCTTGTCATGGGTCGGCCGATCACCTTCAACGTGCCGGTCCTGAAGGGCTTCAATTTCCAGGGCGGCCGGCAGATTTATCCCGAACTGGCGGCGCTATTGTTCGGCCTGTCGGTTTATACCGCCTCCTTCATCGCCGAGATCGTGCGGGCCGGCATCCAGTCGGTGCACCGCGGCCAGTCGGAGGCTGCCCACGCGCTTGGCCTGCCGCATGGGCGCACCACCTGTCTCGTGGTGGTGCCGCAGGCCATGCGGGTCATCATTCCGCCGTTGACGAGCGAATATCTCAACCTCGCCAAGAACTCGTCGCTGGCGGTGTTCATCGGCTACCCGGATCTCGTGCAGGTGTTTTCCGGCACCGTGCTGAACCAGACGGGCGCCGCCGTGCAGGTGATGGCCATCACCATGGCGGTCTATCTGACGATCTCGCTCGTCACCTCCTTTGCCATGAACCTCTTCAACAAGCGCAACGCGCTGGTCGAACGGTAGAACTCCATGAGCGACGTCACCCTCGGCGACACCGCCTACCTGCAGAGCGAACGCGCGCCCGCGCTGCCGCCCCCGAGCGCCACTCGCGGCCCTCTCGGCTGGATGCGGCAGAACCTGTTCTCCTCGCCGGGCTCGACCGCGCTGACCTTGTTGTTTGCGGCTCTGGTGGCCTGGATCGTTCCCGGCATCGTGGACTTCGCGTTGCTGAAGGCCGTCTGGCATGGCGACAGCCCCCTCTGCCGCGCCAATCCGGATGGGGCCTGCTGGCCCTTCATCGCGGAAAAATTCAACTATCTCCGGTATGGCGCCTATCCGATCGATCAACGCTGGCGCGTCGATGTCGTGGAGGTCGTCGGCGCCGTGTTGATCAGCTGGCTGCTGTGGACCGGGGCTCCCCGCCGCAATGTCGCGGCGGTGCTGTTCTTCCTCGCTTATCCGGTGCTGGCCTTCTTCCTGCTGCGGGGCGCCGCCTGGCTCGGCCTGCCGGTGATCGACACCAGCCTTTGGGGCGGCGTGCTCATCACCTTGCTGATGTCGGTGGTGGGGATCGTCTTCTCGCTTCCCCTGGGCGTGCTGTTGGCGCTCGGCCGCCGTTCCGACATGCCGATGGTGAAGGCGGCCTGCATCACCTTCATCGAGTTCGTGCGCGGCGTGCCGTTCATCATCGTGTTGTTCATGGCCAATTTCATGCTGCCGCTCTTCGTGCCGGACTGGCTGACGCCCGACCGGCTGCTGCGGCCGCTGATCGGCACCATGATGTTTGCGGCCGCCTATATGGCCGAGATCGTGCGGGCCGGCCTGCAGGCGATGCCGAAGGGCCAGTACGAGGGCGCCCACGCGCTCGGCCTCGGCTATTGGCCGACCATGCGCCTCGTGGTGCTGCCGCAGGCGCTCACCACCGTCATCCCGGGCATCGTCTCGACCTTCATCGGCCTGTTCAAGGACACGACGCTGGTGGCCATCGTCGGCATCGCGGACTTTCTGCGCACCGTCGAAAGCGCACGGCTCGACCCGAACTGGGCCGGCCCCTCGATTTCGCCGACCGGATACCTGTTCGCGGCGATCTTCTATTGGGTCTTCTGCTTCGGCATGTCCCGCTATTCGCTCGCCACCGAGCACCGCCTCAACCGCGGCCGCAAGCATTAGAGCACGGGCCCGTGCTCGTTCTTTCACCCTGATGGATGTGGGGAGACCTGCTTCCATCCACCCGGAGTTCGCCCGATGTCCGCCGTCCCGAACTCGCGTCTCAACGCTGAGCCCGCCATCCGCCTCGAAGGCGTGCACAAATGGTACGGCGAGTTCCACGTCCTGCGGAATCTCAACCTTTCGGTGCGCCAGGGCGAGCGCATCGTCATCTGCGGGCCGTCCGGCTCCGGCAAGTCGACGATGATCCGTTGCATCAACCGGCTCGAGGAACACCAGAAAGGTCGCATCATCGTCAACGGCACCGAGCTTACCACCGACCTGAAGCGCATTGAGGAGGTGCGGCGCGAGGTCGGCATGGTGTTCCAGCACTTCAACCTGTTTCCCCACCTCACCATCCTGGAAAACTGCACCCTGGCGCCGATCTGGGTCCGCAAGATGCCCAAGAAGGACGCCGAAGATCTGGCGATGACCTTTCTGAAACGCGTCCGCATCCCCGAGCAGGCCCACAAATACCCGGGGCAATTGTCGGGGGGGCAGCAGCAGCGCGTCGCCATCGCCCGCTCGCTCTGCATGAACCCGAAGGTAATGCTCTTCGACGAGCCGACCTCGGCACTCGACCCCGAGATGGTCAAGGAGGTGCTCGACACGATGGTGTCGCTCGCCAACGAGGGTATGACCATGTTGTGCGTCACCCATGAAATGGGTTTCGCCCGGCAGGTGGCCGACCGCGTCATCTTCATGGATGCGGGCGAGATCGTCGAGATGAACGCGCCGGCGGAGTTCTTCGCCAACCCGCAGCACGAGCGCACCAAGCTGTTTCTGGGCCAGATCCTGCACTGAGACCGAGCGCCGCCTCCGTCCTCGGCTCCCCTGTCATCCGGAACCCGCATGCCCTTGCACACCGCCGCGCGTCCTTCGGGCAGGCCCAAGCTCGAAGCCAAGGCGGTCGCGGCCGTGGTGCTGGGCAATGCGCTCGAATTCTACGACTTCACCATCTACGCGTTTTTCGCCAAGCCGATCGGTGAAGCCTTCTTCCCGGCCAAGGACGCGACCAGCAGCCTGTTGGCCTCGCTTGCGCTGTTCGGCCTTGGCTATGTCATGCGGCCGATCGGCGGCGTGGTCATCGGCGCCCTGGCCGACCGGGCCGGGCGCAAGCCCGCGATGTTGCTCACCATCGGCCTGATGGCGCTCGGCATGCTGATGCTGGCCGTGACGCCCGGCACCGCGACGCTCGGCTGGCCGGCCCAGGCCATCGTGATCGTGGGACGGCTGATCCAGGGGCTGGCGCTCGGCGGCGAGGTCGGTCCCTCCACGGCCTATCTGTTGGAGGCGGCCCCGCAGGACCGGCGAGGCTTCGTGGCCAGTTGGCAGATCGCCAGCCAGGGCTGCGCCGCGTTGCTGGCCGGTGTGCTGGCGTCCGGGCTGGCTTTCGTGGCCGGCGAGGGCGCCATGGCGGCTTGGGGGTGGCGCGTCATGGTGCTGCTGGGCCTGACTGTGGTGCCGGTGGGGCTGGTGATCCGCAGCCATTTGCCGGAAACCGCCGGTGCCGGCGAGGATCCCCACGCCTCCGCTTCGACGGCCGCGGTGCTGCGCCGCCTGTTGGGCCAGCATGGCCGGCTGCTCGGCCTGATGTTCCTGGTCATCGCGGCCTCGACGGTGTCGAATGCGGTGGGCACCAACATGCCGGTCTACGCCCAGGCGACGCTCGGCCTGACCGAGACGGTCTCGACCGCGGTGCCGATTGCGCTCGGCCTCGCCTCGATCCTGTTCCCGCTGCTGGGCGGCTGGCTGGCCGACCGGGTCGGACGGCGGCCGGTGATGATCTGGCCACGCGCCGTCATCCTGCTGGCGGCCGTGCCGGCCTTTGCCTGGCTGGTGCATCGACCCACCGCCGTGAATGTCTACCTCGTCACCTTCCTGTTCTCGGCCTTGTCGTCGATCAATGCGGCCGCTATCATTGTCGGCATCCCGGAATCGCTGCCGCGCGCCTTGCGCAGCACCGGGCTGTCGATCGTTTATGCGCTGTCGGTGTCGATCTTCGGCGGCAGCACTAACTACCTCGTCAACAAGCTGATCGCAGCCACGGGGGACAAGCTGGCGCCGGCCTATTATCTCGCGGCCTTCAGCCTGGTCGGCACCGTGGCGGCGTTCTTCCTGCCGGAAACGCGGGGCAGGAATCTGGATGCCGAGCCGCAGGGCGGGGCTGCCGCCCTCTAAACCGATCCGCCCCGATCCCCGCAGGTCGTCATTTCGAGCGCAGCGAAGCAATCCAGAACCGCGGCGTCGACTGGATTGCCGCGGCGGCTGTGCCGCCTCGCAATGACGGCCGGAGGGAGTGATGTTCCGGGGCTGGTCCCAGGCTTTCGGCCTTCACCGGAAATCCTCAAGGAGCGGGCTCCCGGGAACCGCCAATTCCTTGAACAAAGTCATGAGGTTACGCCCCTCTCCAGAGGGGCGATGACCAGCCAAGAAAACACTTGCACATGACGGGCGTTGATCCTATCTCCGGTCTTGCCCAAATCGCACGTGCCTGTGGTCGTGGTCGATCGGTGGGAAACCGGACAAGAGGCCGGTGAACCGCCAACGAGATCGATAGCCGGAGCGAACCGGCGAACCCCATCGCAATGGGGGACGCGACTTAAAGCAACGACGGACCGGGCTTTTTCGTCTCCGTTGGCCCTCCAAAGGCCAACACCGAAGAGGCTTGTCTATCTTGCCGGGCGTGCGGAGGGGTTTTCCTTTCCAATCGATGGCTATCCAGACCGCAGGCGGCTTGTGCCGCTCGTCGGAATGAGGAGCCAACGGCGCAGCATCTGATCGGCTCCTGGCCGGGAACGTGGCTTCACCACGCCCTGTCGGCTGGACCGATCATGGTTGGCAAAGCGGAAGCGACCTCGCGTCTCCATCGCGCGGGGAACGGCCGCATGTTGCCGCCTCCCTGTTTTCGACGCTCCAGCACGGGTTCAACCGTGCGGAAGGGATGCCGCCATGACCGATCGTATCCGTGATTTCCTCCGCTCCCGTCGTGAAGACGGCCCCTGCATGGTGCTCGACCTCGACATCGTGCGTGACAATTATGCGTCCTTCGCCAAGGCGTTGCCCGACACGCGCGTGTTCTATGCCGTGAAGGCCAATCCGGCCCCGGAAGTGCTCGACCTGCTGGCCCGCATGGGCTCCTGCTTCGATTGCGCATCCGTGGTCGAGATCCAGCAGGTGCTGGCCACCGGCGCCGGCGCCGATCGCATCTCCTTCGGCAACACGATCAAGAAAGAGCGCGACATCGCTCGGGCTTTCGAGCTCGGCATCCGGCTTTTCGCGGTGGATTGCGAGGCCGAAGTCGAGAAGGTCGCCCGCGTGGCGCCCGGCTCCAAGGTGTTCTGCCGCATGCTCTGCGATGGGGACGGCGCCGAATGGCCGCTGTCGCGCAAGTTCGGCTGCGTGCCCGAGATGGCGACGAGCGTGCTCGAGCACGCGCATCGGCTTGGCCTCGCGGCCTATGGCCTGTCGTTCCACGTCGGCTCGCAGCAGAAAAACCCGCTGATGTGGGACGGCGCGCTCGCGGCGGCCTCGACCGTCTTCAAGGATCTGGCCGAGCGCGGCATCGTGCTGCAGATGGTGAACCTCGGTGGGGGCTTCCCGACCAAGTACCTGAAGGACGTGCCGGCCGTGCGCCGCTACGGCGAGGCGATCTTCGACTCGCTGCGCAAGCACTTCGGCAACCGTATCCCTGAAACCATCATCGAGCCGGGCCGCGGCATGGTGGGCAACGCCGGAATCATCGAGGCGGAGGTGGTGCTGATCTCGAAGAAGAGCCAGGCCGACACGATGCGCTGGGTCTACCTCGATATCGGCAAGTTCAATGGGCTCGCCGAAACCATGGACGAGATGATCCGCTATCCGATCCGCACGGCCTTTGACGGCGATGCCACCGAACCGTGCGTGCTGGCCGGGCCGACCTGCGATAGCGTCGACGTGCTCTACGAGAAGGACCCCTACCTCCTTCCCGTCAGCCTCGAGATCGGCGCCAAGGTGCTGATCGAGGGCACCGGCGCCTATACGACGACCTATTCGGCCGTCGGCTTCAACGGCTTTCCGCCGCTGAAGTCCTACGTGATCTGAGCCTGACAGCCCCTTCTTCCACTGCGGTGGAAGAAGGGGATGAGCGGCTTCGATGGGTCGACCTGACCCATCCGTCGAGCGCGGGATGTGGCGGCTGTCCCTCGTGCCTCGGCCGACGATCGTCGACGCGGTACCGATTTCCCGTATCGGCAGCGAACCGATCACCTGCCTGCGACCCTTGCGGCGCGCCCTTCACAGGTGTGCGCCCGTTCTTCCCTTTTGCCTGGATCACGGTGATGGACGCGACCCCGTCTTCTGCCCTGTCGACTGCCAAAGCGGACTGGTTTCGCGCTTTCCGCCTGATCGCTTCGCCGTTCCGCATCCGTGACGAGCGTGGCGGCGATACCGCGGCCCGCGAAGTGTTGCTGGACACGGCCTTTGGACCGTCCCGGCTTGGCAAGACCTGCGAGCGGCTGCGCGAAGGCCGTCGCGCCGCGTCGGGTCTGAGCTTCGTGGCCGTGGCGGACGGCGTTTTGGTCGGCACGGTGCGGCTTTGGGATGTCGAGATCGGCGATCGGGCGGGCCTTATGCTGGGCCCGATCGCGGTCGATGGCCGCCTGCGCTCGGCCGGCATCGGCCGCGCCTTGATGGACCACGCCCTGCGACGCGCCCGCAAGCTTGGCCACAAGGGCGTCATCCTGGTCGGCGACGCGCCCTATTACGCCCGCTTCGGCTTCGACCCTGCCTTGACGGAAGGGTTCGACCTTCCGGGCCCCGTGGAGCGCGCTCGCTTTCTTGGCCTCGAACTGACGGCCGGCGGCCTCAAGGGCGCGCGGGGCCGGATCGTCGGTACGGGTGCCCTGGTGGAAGACGCTCGCGGCTCGCGCCGGGCGGCGTGATCAGGAACGCTTTCCCCTCCAGACCCCTTCACCGGTGGTCACCGCACAAAAAAGCCCGGCCGCATCGCAGCGGCCGGGCTTTCTCGATCAACCGTAAGCGCTCGGCTCAGTCCTTGGCGCGCTCGACATAGGACCCGTCCTCGGTCTGGATCACCACCCGGGTGCCGGTCGCGATATGGGGCGGCACGCTGGTCTTGACGCCATTCGACAGCTTGGCGGGCTTGTAGGACGAAGAGGCCGTCTGGCCCTTCATGGCCGGCTCGGTCTCCACCACCTCGAGCGTCACCCGGGCCGGGATCTGGATCGCCACGGGCGTGCTGTTGAACACGCTGAGCAGCACCTTCATGCCTTCCTGCAGGTAGGGCTTGGTGTCGCCCACGACTTCCTGCGGCACCACGATCTGGTCGTAGTTCTCGATGTTCATGAACGTCATGCCGTCGCCGTCTTCGTAAAGGTAGGAGAACTCCTGGTCTTCCACGAAGGCTCGCTCCACCTGCTCGGTGGTCTTGTAGCGGTCCGTCACCTTCACGCCGTCGCTCATGCGCCGCATGTCGATCTGGGTGGTGGGGGTGCCCTTGCCGGGGTGGAAGCTTTCCGCGCTGAGCACGATGAAGAGCTGGTTGTCCTTCTCCACCACGTTGCCCTTGCGGAGCGAGCTGGCAATCACTTTCACGAAATTTGTCCTTGGCTGGGGAAGGCGTTAGGAAACCACCGGTGCCGCCTCCCGAGGTGGCCGGCACCATAGCGATTTTTCGCTTCGCCGCCAGTGGGACGGTCCACTGAAACGAGGACCCCGCCTTGGCTGCCGCATCCCCGTTCTGGGCCCCGCACGTGCACGAGGATCGACGGCCGCGCTTGCTGGCCCGCAACGCCGTCCTGCGGGCCGTGCGTGAGCATTTCGACACCCAAGGCTTCGTCGAGGTCGATACGGCCACGCTGCAGGTGTCGCCCGGCAACGAGGCCCATCTGGCGGCCTTTGCCACGGACCTGGTGCGGCCGGGCGGCGGCACCCATCCGCTCTACCTGCACACGTCGCCGGAATTCGCGATGAAGAAGCTGCTGGCCGCCGGCGAGCCGCGCCTCTTTACCCTGGCCAAGGTGTTCCGCAACGCCGAGCGCTCGGCCTTGCACCACCCCGAGTTCACCATGCTGGAATGGTACCGGGCGGGGCAGCCCTATGACGATCTGATGCACGATTGCACGGCGCTGCTGGCGACCGCCGCGGCCGTCACGGGGCAGCCGCTATGGCGGTTTCGCGGGCGGAGCGCCGATGCCACGCTGCCGCCGGAGCGGCTTTCCGTGGCCGATGCCTTCACCCGCCATGCCGGCATCGACCTGCTGGCCACCCTCGACGGGCCGCACGGCGATCGGGCTGCCCTGGCCGCGGCCGCTGGTCGGGCGGGCATCCGCGTCGCGGGAGATGACGACTGGTCCGACATTTTTGCGCGCATTCTGGCCGAGCGGGTGGAGCCCCACCTCGGCCTCGGCCGATCGACGATCCTCGACCGCTATCCGAGCGTCGAGGCGGCCCTGGCCCGCCCGTGTGCCGATGACGCGCGCGTGGCCGAACGCTTCGAGCTTTATGTGTGCGGGGTCGAACTCGCCAACGGCTTTGGCGAGCTGACCGATGCCGCCGAGCAGCGCCGCCGCTTCACGGCCGAGATGGACCTGCGCGAGGCGCGATACGGCGAACGCTATCCGTTCGATGAGGATTTCCTGACGGCGCTTGCGGCCATGCCGGCCGCGAGCGGCATCGCGCTCGGCTTCGACCGTCTCGCCATGCTGGCGGTCGGCGCCGCGCGGGTCGATCAGGTCATGTGGGTGCCGGTGGTCGATCCGGAGGCTTTCCCGTGACGCTGCGCAGCCCCGCTGCCCTGCTGGAAGCCGGCCTGATCGAGGCCGCGGCCCTGCCGGCCCTGACCCGCGTGGCGGAGCGCTATGCGGTGGCCATCACGCCGGCGGTCGCGGCCCTGATGGAGCCCAACGATGCCGGCGATCCCCTGGCCCGGCAGTTCGTGCCCACGACGGCCGAACTTCATACGCGACCCGAAGAACGCCTCGACCCGATCGGTGACGAGGTCCACAGCCCCGTGCCCGGCATCGTGCACCGCTACCCGGACCGCGTGTTGCTCAAGTTGCTGCACGTGTGCCCGGTGTATTGCCGGTTCTGCTTCCGTCGGGAGGTGGTCGGGCCGGACGGCGAAGGGACGCTCGATGCCGAGGCGGTCGATCGGGCTCTGGCCTATGTCGCGGCGCATGCCGAGATCTGGGAGGTGATCCTCACTGGCGGCGACCCGCTGGTGTTGTCGCCGCGACGCCTCGGCGCCGTGCTGGAACGGCTCGGCACCATGGCGCATGTCAAGGTGGTGCGCCTGCATAGCCGCGTGCCCGCTGTGGCGCCGGAACGCATCGGGCCCGCCCTGGTGGCGGCGCTGAAGCGCTTTCCCGGCGCCGTCTTCGTGGCGCTGCACGCCAATCATCCGCGCGAGTTCACGCCAGACGCCCGCGCCGCCTGCGGCCGCCTCGTCGATGCCGGCATTCCCATGCTGAGCCAGAGCGTGTTGCTGCGCGGCGTCAACGACGATCCCGCCACCCTGGAGGCGCTGATGCGTGCCTTCGTGGAAACGCGCATCAAGCCTTATTACCTGCATCATGGCGACCTGGCCCCGGGCACGGCGCAGTTCCGCACCACGGTGACCGACGGACGGGCCCTGGTGGGGGAGTTGCGGGGCCGGGTGTCGGGGCTCTGCCAACCGACCTATGTGCTCGATATCCCCGGCGGCCACGGCAAGGCGGTGTTGGCCGCCAGCACGGCCGAGCCGGACGGGCAGGGCGGCTGGTCGGTGTGCGACCGGCACGGGCGGATGCACGCTTATGCGGATGTGGTCGACGAGGACGCGGCGCCCGAGACGGGCTGGCCCGCGTAAGCCGACAGCCAGAAGGGTGCCTTGCCATGCCACGCCTTTTCACGGGTCTCGAGATCCCGCCGAGCCTCGCGGCGGAACTGACGTTGATGCGTGGCGGGCTGGCGGGCGCCCGGTGGATCGACCCGGAGAATTACCACATCACGCTGCGGTTTATCGGCGACATCGACCTGCCGACCGCCCGCGAGGTGGCGCAAGGACTCGACGAGATTCGGTGCGAGGCCTTTCCGGTGGTGCTTGAAGGGCTCGGCGCCTTTGGCGGCGACAAGCCCCGCTCCATCGTGGCCAAGGTGCAACCAAGCCCGGCGCTCCTCGATCTGCAGGCCGAGCAGGAACGGCTGATGCGCCGCCTCGGCCTGCCGGCCGAACCGCGCCGTTTCGTTCCGCACGTGACCTTGGCGCGACTGCGGGGTGTGCCGGGGATCGCGGTGGCGGATTACCTCGGCCATCGCGGCTTCCTCAGCCGGCGCTTCACGGCCGAGCGCTTCGTGCTGTATTCGGCGCGCGACTCGGTTGGCGGCGGTCCCTACATAGCAGAAGAGGCCTATCCTTTCGGATAAGCCTCTTCTGATCGACGATCGAGGGTGGGGCCGCGGCCCCGACCAGCTTACTCGAAGTGGTAGGCGAGGCCGACGCGGCCGAGGTTCGCGTCGTAGTCCTGCTTCGTGTTGAGGCCGTTCAGGTGGATGGTCGAGTTGCTGAACGAGAAGTCGTGGATGTATTCGGCACGCACCGAGATGCGCTGCGAGATGCGGTAGTCGACACCGCCGCCCGCCGTAATGGCATCCACCGGAACGCGGCCGACCTGCGAGCCCGTCGTCAGGTCGCGCTGCTCGTTGCGGGTGAAGTCGACACCCGCCGCGAGGAACGGCAGGATGTTGCCGAATGCGTAGCCGACGCGGCCGCGGACATCGGCGCGGACGTATTCGCGGAAGTCGGTGCGGTTGGTCGTGCCGGGGACGCTGCCGTGGCCGGTGGCATCGCCGATCATGGTGCTGCCGTCGAGGCCGAGCATCACCTTGTTGTTGTAGAACATGAAGTTGGTGCCGGCATAGATGCCGCCGAAGCCGCCTTCCGCGCTACCGTGCGACGTGGCGCCGTTGCGCTTGTCGTGGGTGGACACGGAATCATAGGCCCCGATGATACCGCCGTAACCGCCGGCCCAGTTGACGTTGCCGAGCGCGTCGCCGTAGGGGCGCGGCGGCGTGTCACCGAAGCGGTAGATGGCCGAAGCGCGGACGATGTTGGAGCTGGTCTCGGTCCGGAACTGCTGCACGCCGGGGCCACCCCCGCCAAGCGTGAAGGTCTGGCTCGGCAGCTCGTCGTGGATGTATTCCACGCGGAAGATCAGCGGCCCGAAGATGGCGCCAATGTTGTAGGGCAGGAAGCGCAGGTACTGGCTCGGGTCGATCTTGGCCTGCACGCCGGCGCCGGCCGTCCAGCCCACCGAGCGCTTGTCTTCGCCGAAGTAGTTGGCGGGGTTCGGGGTCGACACGTACGTTTCGTTGATCACGGCGCCGCCGGCCACGAAGGGCATCCACCAGCCCATGTCGTAGCCCACGATGGCGCGCAGGCGCACATCGTCGAGCGTGTCGACGCGGCTCGCGTTCAGCCCGGCCTGGCCCGGCACGGTACCGCGCACGACGTTGAGGTCGATGCTGGCCTCGCCGCCGATCACGAAGCGGTTGGCCTGGAAGTTATAGCCGATCAGGGCGCCGCCGATCTGGCCGTCGATATCGCGGCTGCGCGACGTCGTTTGGCGGGTGCGGGCCTCAGTGAAGCTGTAGCCGTAGGTGGTGCCGACATACAGGCCTTCCCAACCCGCGAGGGTCGGCAGGATCGGCGGCGGCGGCGGAGCGACACGGCTCGGAAGGTCGGCCGCCATCGCGGTCGAAAGGGCCATCGTGCCGGCAAGGGCCGTTGCTGCGATGAGAGTGAGCTTGGTCATACGCCGTCCTGAATCCGCTTACGCGCTTGTTCAGAAAACTACATCGAAGGCCCGGTTGATCGAAGTGGTTTCCGGTGCTCCGCCGCGAACGGCGCGACGCTGTGGCATTTAAGGCTCATGCGTGGGGCCAAGCTGCTGATTCGGCAGCAAACATTCACCATTGGTTAAGGCTGTCGCAGGGGCGCGCTCGAGGCTGAAGACGCCGAAAGGCTGTTCGTGCCCCTTCACCAGGTGATCGCCGCGCCACGTCGCCGCGACGCCGGGCGGCAGGGCCGGCAGGCGGTGGAGGAGGTCGGACGAGATCAAAGCCGCACTGCCGATCGGGCGGCACAGCGATTCGATGCGGGCGGTGGTGTTCACCACATCGCCGAAATAGCTGATCTTGTGCCGGTCGACGCCGACCTCGGCGGTCACGATGGACCCCCCGTGCAGGGCCGCGTGAAAGCGCGGCACCTGGCCGAAGCGCCGGATCCAGGTGTCGCGCTCGGCCTCGATCGCATCCAGGATGGCGAACACGCAGGCGGCACAACGCGCCTCGGCCAGCCCCCGCGCTTCCGGCCAGGTGATCATCACCATGTCGCCGACGTAATCGTCGATGGCGCCCTTGTGGCGCAGCACGGGTGCCGCGATGGCGGCGAAGATGGCGCCCAGATAGGCCTGAGCCCGCAGGTCGCCGTGCTGGCGCGCAAAGGCCGTCGATCCCACGACATCGAGGAACAGGAAGATGCGGCGCTCTTCCACGGGCTTGTGGTAGCGCCCGAGCAGCAGGCTGGTGAACACCTCGTGCCCGAGCAGGTCGCGCACGCGCGTCAACGTCACCAGCACGGCGCCGATCAGCAGTGCGTAGAGCAGTTGTACCGGTGTCGGGATGGCGGCCCTGACCCAGGAGCCGGGCGACAGGCCCAGCTGCCAGCAGGCCGTGCCGCCGATGACGAAGCCGACCAGCGCCAGAAGCACCGTCATGGCCTCCATCACGGGGATGAAGATCGGCGTCGGCCAGCGTCGCAGCTTGGTCTGGAAACCGCCGAGGATCAGTCCGCGCTCGAAGCCGGAGATGCACAGCGCGATGCAGCCGCCGTAGATGGCCCCCGCCCAATAGGAGGATGCCTCGGCCAGCATGGTGTAGAGCAGCCCGGAGCCGGCCCCGAACAGCGCGATGGCGAGCAGGAACGGGATGGCGCGGCCGGCCGGCATGCGACCCGCCGCCATCCTAGCGCCGACCGCGGCGTGGATGGGACAGCGGGATGCCGGCGTCGCTCACGACCGGTAGTCGCCGTTGATCTCCACATAGGCCTTGGTGAGGTCGCAGGTCCACACCGTGGCCTTGCCGTCGCCGAGCCCGATCTCGACCCGGATCGCGATCGCGTCGTTGCGCATATAGGCCGAGGTGGTGGCCTCGCTGTAGGCGGGGTCACGTTCGCCATCGAGCGCGACCCGCGTGTCGCCGAAGAAGATCGCCAGCCGATCGCGCTCGGCCCGCTCGCCCGCCTTGCCGACCGCCATGACGATGCGGCCCCAATTGGCGTCCTCGCCGCCGACCGCCGTCTTCACCAGCGGCGAATTGGCGATCGACAGCGCGATACGCTTGGCGGCGGCGTTTGTTTCGGCCCCGTTCACCGTCACGGCGATGAACTTGCGGGCGCCTTCGCCATCCTTCACCACCTGATGGGCGAGGTCGAGCAGCAGGTCGTCGAGCGCCTGCGCGAAGCCGGTGAGGCGCGGATCCTCCACGCTGTCGATGGTCGGCGCTCCCCTCGCCGCAGCGGCGCCGGTGGCGAAGATCATCAGCGTATCGGAGGTGGAGGTGTCGCTGTCGACCGTGATGGCATTGAACGAGGTTTTGACGCTCCGCGACAACAGCGCCTGCAGCACGGGCGCCGCGATCGGGGCGTCGGTGAAGACGAAGCTCAACATGGTGGCCATGTCGGGCGCGATCATGCCGGCGCCCTTGGCGATGCCGTTCAGGGTCACGGGTGTGCCGCCGAGGTCGGTCGTGGCGGTGGCGACCTTCGGATAGGTGTCGGTCGTCATGATGGCGCGGGCCGCCTCCGCGACGCCATCGGCCTCGGCCGAACGCGCGAGGTCGCCCAGCACGCCGCCGAAGCGTTCGGCCGGCAGGGGTTCGCCGATGACGCCCGTCGAGGCGAGAAAGATCTCGGCTTGCGTCGCCCCGGTGGCTTGGCTGGCGAGCTGCGCGGTCAACGCCGTGGCCTCGATGCCCTTGCGGCCCGTGAAGGCATTGGCATTGCCGGAATTGACCACCAGGGCCCGGGCACGACCGGCGGCCAGATTGGCGCGGCACCAGTCGACCGGCGCCGAGGGGCATTTCGAGGTGGTGAAGACGCCTGCCACCGCTGTGCCTTCGTCGAACAACACCAGGGTGACGTCGGTGCGCCCCTTATACTTGATACCTGCGGCGCCGCTCGCGAAACGGACGCCCGCCACGGGCGGCATGGCCGGCATCGCGGTCGGGGCGAGGGGCGAAACGGGAACGGCGGGCGCCATCGGGGTCACCTAGCGAGGGTCGCTTCCGTCATTCCGGACGGAGCAGAACGGAGATCCGGAACCGGGAGCCTCGATACCCCGGCCTGGAGCACACCGGTTCCGGGCTCGGCTGCGCCGCCCCGGAATGACGATGTGGCTTGCTTGAAGCGGAGACCGCCGACCGTTGTCAGGGCTTCGGGGCGTCGGCCGGAGCCGGAGCCGGCGTGGCCGGGGCGGCGGCCGGGGCCGCATCGGCGGGTGCGCCCGCATCGACGCCATCGGCCGGGACCGGCGGCGGGGCTGCGGCGGTGCGCTCGATCTTGGCGTCCTTGCGCAGGTCCATGACCAGATCCGACTGCGCCTTCTGGACCACGTAGCGGGACACCTGATCCTTCACCTGGTCGAAGGCCGGGAAGCTCTTCTCGCGCTTGCCTTCGAGCTTGATGACGTGCCAGCCGAACTCGCTCTTCACCGGCTGCGACACCTGCCCGGGCTCGAGCTTGAAGGCCGCCTCGGCGAATTCCGGAACCATCTTGTCCCGGGTGAACCAGCCGAGGTCGCCGCCCTGGGAGCCCGGGTCCTTCGACACTTCGTCGGCCACCTTGGCGAAATCCTCGCCCTTGTTGACCCGGTCGAACGCGGCCTTGGCTTCGGCCTCGGTCGGCACCAGGATGTGGCGCGCGTGGATCTCCTCTTCGGGCTTCTTGGCTTTCGCAGCGTCGTCATAGACCTTGTGTTCGGCCTGATCGGTGGCGGCCGTCTTGGCGACGTTGCCGAGCATCGTCTCCATCAGGATCTTGTCGTGGTAATAGGCCATCTTCTGGGCGAATTCGGGCGTCTCGGCGAGCTTGTCCTTTGACGCCTGGGCGGCCACCAGCCGGAGGTCGATCAGGTAATCGAGCGCATAAGCGTCGCGCTGCGGGCCCTTCAACTGCGCCGGAAGGTTGGGGCCGAGGTCGTCGAGCGCCGTCTTCACGTCGTCGTCGCTGATGGTCTGGCCATTGACGGTCGCCAGCACCTTGGCGGCCCAGGCGGGTTGCGGGCTCGCAAGCCCGACCAGCGCCGTGGCGGCCAGGAGCCGGAAGGCCGCTTGAGCATTGGAGGTCATGCGCGAATCCAATCGAAAAGGGTCTGAGGTCGAGGTGCGACACGCAGCCCGTTGCCGCCTTTTTTGTGGCGCCCGGACCGGAACTTGCCTTGCCATGCCTCGCATTGACAAGAATTGGGGTGCCTCTTATCTGTCTTCCTGGTTCTTTGCCACCGGTTTCTCGCGCGGGACCGGCTCGGTTTCCTGGGTCACGACCTGGGGATGATGTCCGGGCCGACGCGACCCAGCGTGGCCGTGTTTTCGTCCCTTTGCGCGTAGAAGCTGGCCGGGCGGTTCGCCGAGGCGCCTGTTTGGTTTGCGGTTCGCGGCAGGCATCTCAGCCGCGCGAACAAAGGGGTTTGTTGCGGATGCTCGGCTCGATCGCCAAGAAGATTTTTGGCAGCGCCAACGACCGGCGCCTGAAGACGTACGCGCCCAAGGTCGCGGCCATCAATGCGCTCGAGCCCGAGATGGCGGCGCTGAGCGACGAGGCCCTGGCGGCCCGCACGCAGGCGTTCCGGGCCGAGCTGAAGGACGGCAAGGCCGTCAACGATCTGCTGGTGCCGGCCTTTGCGACGGTGCGCGAGGCTGCCAAGCGCGTGCTCGGGCAGCGCCATTTCGATGTGCAGCTGATCGGCGGCATGGTGCTGAACGAAGACGGCATCGCGGAAATGCGCACCGGCGAAGGCAAGACGCTGGTGGCGACCCTGGCGGTCTATCTCAACGCGCTCGCGGGCAACGGCGTGCATGTCGTGACCGTGAACGATTATCTGGCGCGCCGCGACGCCGAGTGGATGGCCCGTGTCTACGGCTTCCTCGGCTTGACGACCGGCATCATCGTGCACGGGCTCGACGACGACCAGCGCCGGCAGGCCTATGCGGCCGACATCACCTACGGCACCAACAACGAATACGGCTTCGACTACCTTCGCGACAACATGAAGTACGACCTCGCCAGCATGGCCCAGCGCGGCCACGCCTTCGCGATCGTCGACGAGGTGGACTCGATCCTGGTGGACGAGGCCCGCACGCCGCTCATCATCTCGGGGCCGTCGGATGACAAGTCGGACCTTTACAATTCGATCGACGCCATCCTGCCGGGCCTCGTGGCCGAGGATTACGAGGTCGATGAAAAGCAGCGCACCGCCAACCTGACCGAGGCCGGCAACGAGCACATCGAGGCCTTGCTGCGTGAGGCCGGCATCCTGACCGAGGGATCGCTTTACGAATCCAGCAACGCCACGCTGGTGCACCACGTCCAGCAGGGCCTGAAGGCTCACAAGCTGTTCAGCCGCGACAAGGACTACATCGTCCGCAACGACGAGGTCGTCATCATCGACGAGTTCTCGGGCCGCATGATGCCGGGCCGGCGCTATTCGGAAGGGCTGCACCAAGCGCTCGAAGCCAAGGAGCACGTCACCGTCCAGCCCGAGAACGTGACGCTCGCCTCCATCACCTTCCAGAACTACTTCCGCCTTTACAAGAAGCTCGCCGGCATGACCGGCACAGCCGCCACCGAGGCAAACGAATTCGCCGAAATCTACAAGCTCGACGTGGTCGAGATCCCGACCAACCGCAATGTGCAGCGGCTCGACGAGGACGACGAGGTTTATCGCACGGCGCGCGAGAAGCTGATGGCGATCGGCCGCGAGATCACGGCCGCCAGCGCCAAGATGCAGCCGATGCTGGTCGGCACCACCTCGATCGAGAAGTCCGAGCAACTCGGCGACCTGTTGGCGAGCCAGGGCTACACCCGTATCGACTTCACGGAGCCGAATGCGCTCGACAAGCTTTACGCGGCGGCCCGCACCGGCGTGCCGTCGAAGCTCTTCGCCATCCTGAACGCCCGTTTCCACGAACAGGAGGCCGGCATCGTGGCCGAGGCCGGCGTGCCGGGCGCCATCACGATCGCCACCAATATGGCGGGCCGTGGCACGGACATCCAGCTTGGCGGCAGCGCCGACATGCGGGTGGCCCAGGAGCTCGGCGCCATGGAGCCGGGCCCCGAGCGCGACGCGAAGGAAGCCGCCATCCGGGCCGAGGTGGCGGATTTCAAGACCAAGGCGCTCGCGGCGGGCGGCCTCTACATCGTCGGCACGGAGCGGCACGAAAGCCGGCGCATCGACAACCAGCTGCGCGGCCGCGCCGGGCGCCAGGGCGACCCCGGCCGCTCGAAGTTCTTCCTGTCGTTGCAGGACGACCTGATGCGCATCTTCGGCTCGGAGCGCATGGACGCCGTGCTGACGCGGCTCGGCCTCAAGGAAGACGAGGCCATCATCCATCCCTGGATCAACAAGGCCTTGTTGAAGGCGCAGCAGAAGGTCGAAGCGCGCAACTTCGACATGCGCAAGAACGTGCTGAAGTACGACGACGTGATGAACGACCAGCGCAAGGTCGTGTTCGAGCAGCGCCGGGACATGATGGCCCAGGAGTCGCTCGAAGAGATCATCGGCGAAATGCGGTCCGGTACCGTCGACGACCTGGTGACCAAGTTCATTCCGCCCGATTCCTACCCGGAAAGCTGGGACGTGGCGGGCCTGAAGGCCGCCATGCAGGAAACCCTCAACCTCGAGGCTCCGGTCGAAGACTGGGCCAAGGAAGAGGGCATCGGCGACGAGGAGCTGCGCGAGCGCCTGACGACCGCGGCCGATGCCGCCTATGCGGCCCGGGTCGAGAGCAACGGCCCCGACCTGATGCGCTATGTCGAGAAGCAGATCGTTCTGCAGGTGCTCGACCATCTGTGGCGCGAGCACATCGTGGTGCTGGACCACCTGCGGCAGGTGATCGGCTGGCGTGGCGTCGCCCAGCGCGACCCGCTCAATGAATATAAGTCGGAGGCTTTCGACCTGTTCAACGGGTTGATCGGCCGCCTGCGCGAAAGCGCGACCGCACAGGCCATGCGGGTCGAGGTGGCCTACGACCCGCCGTCCCAGCAGCTGCCGCCGATGTTCGCCTCGCACATGGATCCCCTGACCGGCGACGACGATGCCGCTGTGGCCGAAGCGGGGTTGCGGCTCGGCGGCCGCAATGCTGGCGCGCCGGTGCCGGGCTTCGGTGGTGGCACGATGGTGGACCAGCAGGGCGAGACGCTGGCCCGCGACCCCGACGATCCGGCCAGCTGGGGTCGTGTCAGCCGCAACGAGCTCTGCCCGTGTGGGTCCGGCAAGAAGTACAAGCACTGCCATGGCGCGATCGCCTGAAAGCGCGTTGCGCCTCTAAGCTCGCATGGGTGAAGCGGTAGGGCGGGTCATGGGCGGGGAGGGAAGCGGCTCGACCCTGACGCCGAAACGCCTCGGCGCAGTGGCGGGGTTCTGCGCGCTTATTTCGGTGCTGCCGTTCCTTTTCACGCCGCTGCCGATGATGCCCGACCTGTTCAACCACATGGCGCGCTATGCGGCGCTCTATGCGGACGGTGCGACGGCGTCTCGCCTTGCGGGTTATTACGAGGTCCATTGGACCCTCGTGGCCAATCTCGGCATGGATCTGCTCGTCTACCCATTCATTCGTGTGTTCGGCACATGGCACGGGCCGATCATCGCGACGGCCCTACTGCCGCCCCTGATGATTGGCGCGCTTGCGGCGCTCAGCAGGGCCGCCTGGGGGCGCATCGTGCCCACCTTCTTTCTCGCGCTGCCCTTCGTCTACACCTACTCGTTCCTGTTCGGCTTCACGAACTACCACTTGGCCGTCGCCCTCGCGTGCATCGTCACGGCGGGGTGGATCGCCTTGCCGGACCTGTCCGCGGCCCGTCGCTGGGTTGTGTTCGCCCCCTCCGCCTGCGTGGTGTGGCTCGCCCATCTGGCCGGTTGGGGTGTGCTGGTGGTGCTGGTCGGCGCCGCCGAAGTCGTGACAGGGTGGCGCCGTTCGCACGCGCCGTTCCCGACGCTTTGGCGCTCCGGCCTTGCCTGCCTGCCTTTGGCCGTGCCGGTCATCCCCATCGTGCTGCATACCGGTCCAGCCGGCATCGCCAGCGGCATGGGGCGGTTCTTCGATTGGCCGTTCAAGGAGCGCTGGCTCGCGTTCGTGCTTGCATCCGAATGGCAGCCGTTCGACCTCGCGTCCCTCGCGCTCCTGGTCGGTCTTGCCACTTTCTTGGTGATGACTGAGCGTGACGGCATCGAGCCCCGCCTGCTCGCCGGCGCAAGCGCCCTGGGAGCGCTGTTCCTGATCCTGCCGCGCAATATGGCTGGGTCGTCCTATGCGGATGAACGGTTGTTGCCGGTCGCCTTCATGGTGTTCTTCCTCAGCTTCGCGCCCCGCCGAAGCCAGGTCCAGGCGATCTGCTTCGCCTGCGGCCTCGCGCTCTTTCTGTCCCGCCTCGTGCTTTGCGCCGTCGGATGGCATGAGCGCGGACGCGAAGCGCTGGCGGATCTCGCCGTGCTGCGCACCGTGCCTGAAGGAAGCCGGATCGCCGTGTTCGGAACAGGCAGCCTGTGCGATCCCTGGCCGCTCGGCGGTTATGACGAACTCCCCAGCCTCGCCATCATGGACCGGCATGTCTTCGTTAACACGGTGTGGAACCAGCCCGGCACCACCCTCATGCGACCCGTCTACAACAAGGACTTCGGCTTCAACGAGGTCAATTCCAGTTACGAACGATCCGAGAGCTGCCCGATCGGGCGAACCGCTGACGCCTTCCTCGAGGCGCTGCCGCGGTCCAGGTTCGATTACGTCTGGACCTTCTCGGCCGCGTCCTTTGCTGATCCCGGCCTCGCATTCGTGGCCGCCGGGCCGAAGGCCAAGCTTTATCGCGTGCTGCGGTAGAACGGCGCGGCAGGCGCGCTCGACCAATCGGAACCGGTGGGCCCGGGTTGAAACCCGCCGCCCCGTGCTCACATAACGGGATGGTGGTCGTGCGACCGCTGTCCCGACCTCTGTCCGCGACGGTCTTCCGCCCGGCATGCTCGATTTCGATACGCTCCCGCAGCCACCCGATCGCGTTCAGCGCGACAGGGCGCGCGCCCGCTCAGCCAACGTCACGGCCGTGCTCGGGCCCACCAACACCGGCAAGACCCATTTCGCCATCGAGCGCATGGTGGCGCATTCGTCCGGCATCATCGGCCTGCCGCTGCGCCTGCTGGCGCGCGAAGTTTATAACCGGTTGATCGAGAAGGTCGGCGTCAACCAGGTGGCGCTGATCACCGGCGAGGAAAAAATCAAGCCGCCGCACCCTCGCTTCTGGGTCGCCACGGTCGAGGCCATGCCGCGCGATCTCGACGTGGCTTTCGTGGCCATCGACGAGATCCAGATCGCCGCCAATCTCGATCGCGGCCATACCTTCACTGACAGGCTGCTGCACCGCCGGGGCCGCGAGGAAACCTTGCTGATCGGCGCCGGCACGATGGAAAAGTCCATCCGCCGCCTGCTGCCCCAGGCCACGATCATTGAGCGGCCGCGCTTGTCGAAGCTGACCTTCGCGGGCGAGCGGAAGCTCAGCCGGATGCCGCGTCGCTCGGCCATCGTGGCCTTCTCGGCCGAGGAAGTTTACGCGATCGCGGAACTGATCCGGCGCCAGCGCGGGGGTGCCGCCGTGGTGATGGGAGCCTTGTCGCCCCGCACCCGCAACGCACAGGTGGAGCTCTACCAGAACGGCGACGTCGACTACCTGATCGCCACCGACGCCATCGGCATGGGGCTCAACCTCGATCTCGAGCACATCGCCTTTGCGGGCGACCGCAAATTCGACGGCTGGCAGTTCCGCCGCCTCAACCCGGCCGAGTTCGGCCAGATCGCCGGCCGTGCCGGACGCCATCTGCGTGACGGCACGTTCGGCACCACGGGCCGCTGCCCGCCGATGGACGAGGAACTGGTCGAGGCCATCGAGGAACACCGTTTCGATCCCGTCGGCATCCTGCAATGGCGCAACAGCGACCTCGACTTCTCGTCGATCCGAGGCCTGCAGGCTTCGCTGGAACGCATTCCCGAAGAGGCAGGTCTGACCCGGGCGCCGTTGGCCGAGGACGTGATGGTGCTGGACGTGCTGGCGCGCGACGTCGACGTGCAACGCCAATCGAAGACGCGCGCCGACGTGGCGCGGCTGTGGGAGGTCTGCCAGGTGCCGGACTACCGTAAGGTGTCGCCGGCTGCCCATGCGGAACTCGTCCACTCGCTTTATGGCTTCGTGGTGCGGGCTGGGCGCATCCCGGACTCCTGGTTCGCCACCCACCTGGACCACCTTGACCGAACCGACGGCGACATCGACACGCTGTCGCACCGCGTGGCCCAGACCCGCACGCTCGCCTTCATCGCCAACCGGCCCGACTGGTTGCGCGATCCCGAGCATTGGCAGGGCGTCACGCGTCAGGTAGAGGACAAGCTGTCGGACGCCCTCCACGAGCGTCTCACCCTGCGATTCATAGACCGGCGCACGAGTGTGCTGATGCGCCGGCTTAGAGAGAACGCGATTATGGAAGCGGAAATCACGGCCTCCGGCGACGTGCGCGTCGAAGGCCAACACGTCGGCTCGCTGCAGGGGTTCCGCTTCACGGCTGATCCCCAGGCTTCGGGTGAAGCAGCCAGAACGCTGAATGCCGCCGCCGCCAAGGCCTTGGCGAGCGAGATCGAGGCACGGGCCGGCCGCTTCGGCGAGTCCGTCGACGAGTCGATCGCGCTTGCCAACGACGGCACGTTCCGCTGGCTCGGCGACCCGGTGGCCAAGCTGACGGCCGGCGACAAGCTGCTGGCACCCCGGGCTCGGCTCCTGGCCGACGAGCACCTGACGGGCCCGGCGCTTGAGCAGGTGCAGCGGCGTCTCGATCTTTGGCTCACCCAGCACATCAAGAAGCTGCTCGGCGTCCTGATCGACCTCGAGACCGGCGAGGGCCTGGAAGGCGCGGCCCGCGGCCTTGCGTTCCAATTGGCCGAGTCGCTCGGCGTGCTCGAGCGCGCCCGCGTGGCCGAAGAGGTCAAAACCCTCGATCAGGCGGCTCGCGGCATCCTGCGCAAGCTTGGGATCCGGTTCGGCGCCTATCACATCTACATGCCGCTGTTGCTGAAGCCGGCGCCCCGGGCGCTGGCGTCGCAGCTTTGGGCCTTGCAGCATGGTGGCGTCGAAACCGCCAAGGGGCTCGACGAGGTGCCCTATATGGCGGCTTCGGGCCGGACGTCTTTCCCGGCCGACTCGGCCGTGCCGAAAGGGCTTTACCGCGCAGCCGGCTTCCGGGTGTGCGGCGCCCGCGCGGTCCGGGTCGACATCCTAGAGCGGTTGGCAGACCTTATCCGTCCCGCCATCGCCTATCGTCCCGGCATCACCGCGGGGGCACCGCCGTCCGGCACCGCCGACCAGGATGGCTTTATCACCACGGTGGCGATGACCTCGCTGGCGGGCTGCTCGGGCGAGGACTTCGCCTCGATCCTGCGCTCGCTCGGCTATGTGTCGGACAAACGCGCCGGCCCGGCCATCACGGTGCCGCTCATCGAGGCGGCCCCGACCGCGCCGCTGCGGCCGAAGCCGGCTGTCGAAACCGAGCCGAGCAACGAGGCCGAGGCGGTCGAAACCACGGACGCGGGTCGCGACCCGGCCGAGCCGGTGCCCGCGGTGCCGAACGAGGAGCCGCCCGCGACCGTTCCGGACGCACCGCGCGAGGAGCCTCCGCATCCGGACGAGGACGAGCCTCCGGCTTCGCCGGAAGATGAGCCTGATCCGATCAGCGAGCCGGATGGGCCGGATGGGGCGCCTGTGCCGATGCAGGCCCATTCCGATGCGGCTGTGGATGAGCCGCCGGGCCACGATGTCGTAGACACGCCGGAACCAGCTGTCGAAGCGGAGCCCGCTCAGGCCGAGGTGAACGCGACCGCGCAAGCGGAGCCTGACCTTGGCGGGGCGAGCCACGCAGCCGCTGAACCCGACCAGGCCGCGGATGTCGAAGCGGTCGCCGAGACTGCTGCGACGTTGGAGACCGAAGCGGCATTGCCGGTGGCGGATGCGGTCGAGGCCGAGCCGAGCGAGCCGGTGTTGATCGAGGTTTGGCGTCCGCATCGGGCCAACCATGGTGGGCAGCGACGGCAGGATCGCGGCAACGGTCGGCCCCAACAGGCGCGACGGGGCGGCGAGCATCGCGGCAATCGTGGTCCCGGCCAGCGGCCTGCCGAGGCTCCGGACGGCGCACTAGCTGTCGCGGCCCCGGTCGGCGAGCGTCCGCAGGACGGTGGTCGTCCGCGCCGGCCCGACCCAGCGCCGGGCGGCGGGCGCGGCCCGACCTCCGAGAAGCGGTTCGGCAACGGGCCCGGACCGCGCCCTGAGGGCGACCAACAGGCCGGCAAGGGGCGGCATGATCCGCGGCGCGAGCGCGGCGGTCGGCCCGAAGGGCGTCCGAATGCCGGCGGCAAGCCGGCGTCCTGGAGTTCCGCGGAGCCACGGCCGGCGCGGGAGCGTCAAGCCGATCCGAATTCGCCCTTCGCCAAGCTGGCCGCCCTGAAGGCGGACCTCGAGTCGAAGACCAAGAAGGACTAAGGATCGATGCGGCGGTTGGGGACGCACTCTGGGAACCCGCCGCCGCGCTCGGTTCGCAGGCCATCGCGCGCAGGGCGGGGCTAGGACGCATGGCGAGCCCCGCCGAACCCGTGCTGCCCGACCCGCGTCAGCGGCTCGACAAGTGGCTCTGGTTCGCCCGGGTCATGAAGTCGCGCACCGGCGCCGCCAAGCTGGTGGAAGACGGTCACGTGCGGGTCAATACGGTGCGGGTCGAGAACCCGGCCAAGGGGGTTCGGGGCGGCGACGTGTTGACGATCGCGCTTGATCGTCAGGTGCGGGTGCTGAAGGTGATGGGCCTCGGAGCGCGTCGGGGGCCTTTCGAGGAGGCCAGGCTGCTCTACGAGGATGTCGGGTCTCCTGGGGTGACCGAGGACAGTTTGTAGGTTTTCTAAAGCCGTGTCGCCCCTGCGCTTGCGAGCCGGGAGCATTTTAGCTAGGCAGCACGCTCGCGTCAGGCGTGGGGTCACGCCGAGGGAAGTACAATGCCTTACGTCGTCGTCGAGAACTGCATCAAGTGCAAGTACATGGACTGCGTCGAAGTTTGTCCGGTCGACTGCTTCTACGAAGGCGAGAACATGCTCGTCATCCATCCTGACGAATGTATCGACTGCGGTGTGTGCGAACCCGAATGCCCCGCCGAAGCCATCAAGCCCGATACCGAGTCGGGCCTCGAGCCCTGGCTCGAGTTGAACGCCAAATATGCCAAGAGCTGGCCGAATATTTCGGTCAAGAAGGAAGCGCCGGCGGACAGCAAGGAGTTTGATGGCAAGCCGGGCAAGCTCGAGGCTTACTTCTCGCCGAATCCCGGCTCCGGCGATTGAAGGCGGGCGGCTCGCCCGCCCCGGATCAGCATGAACGCTGCTGTTCTCACGCCACCTGACATCCGCGCCCGGAAGGGCGGTGAGCCACTCGTGTGCCTCACCGCCTATACGACGCCGGTGGCCAAGCTGGTCGACCCCTATTGCGACGTCGTGCTGGTCGGCGACAGTGTCGGCATGGTGTTGCATGGTCTGCCGTCTACCGTGCCGGTGTCGCTCGACATGATGGTGCTGCATGGTCAGGCTGTCCGACGCGGTTTGTCGCGCGCCCTGATGGTGGTGGATCTGCCCTTCGGCTCCTATGAGGAAAGCCCGGCCCAGGCGTTCCGCAGCGCGGCCCGGCTTCTTGGCGAGACGGAGGCCGGGGCCGTGAAGCTCGAAGGCGGCGTTGCGATGGCGGATACGATCCGCTTCCTGAACCTGCGTGGCGTGCCCGTGATGGCCCATATCGGCTTGACGCCTCAGGCCGTGAACCAGTTCGGCGGCTACAAGGTGCAGGGCCGCGGCGACCAGGCGACCCTGGTGCGCCAGGATGCGGTCGCGGTTGCCGAGGCAGGGGCGTTCGCGGTGGTGCTGGAGAAGGTGACGGACCCTCTGGCGCGCGACATCACGGCCGATTTGAAGATTCCCACCATCGGCATCGGCGCCTCGCCGGCCTGCGACGGGCAGATCCTGGTGGTCGACGACGTGCTTGGCCTGTTCACCGATTTCAAACCACGCTTCGCCAAGCGCTATGCCGAACTAGGTCGAATGGCCGATGCCGCTATAGCGGCCTATCGGGATGACGTGCGGGCGCGGCGTTTTCCCGGTGAAGAGCATGTCTTCGGCGATGCGCCACGCACCAAGGCCTAGGCGCGCATGAGCGTCCGCATCGTCCGAAGTTTGGCGGACCTACGCGGCCTCACGGCGCAATGGCGTCGCGAGGGCGCAACGATCGGCGTCGTGCCCACCATGGGGGCCCTGCATGAAGGGCACCTCAGCCTCGTGCATACGGCGCAGCGGCGGGCGACCCGCGTGATCGTCACCTTGTTCGTCAATCCGAAACAGTTCAACAGCGCCAGCGATCTTGCCCAATATCCCCGCACCGAGCGGGAGGATGCGGTCAAGCTCGCCGATACCGGCGCGGATGTTCTCTACGTCCCGGATGCCGACTCCATCTACCCGCCGGGGTTTGTCACAACCGTGTCCGTGGCCGGGCCGAGCCAAGGGCTCGACGGGGCGGCGCGGCCGGGTCATTTCGATGGTGTCGCTACCGTGGTTACGAAGCTGCTGTTGCAGACGGATGCCGATCTGGCGTTTTTCGGCGAGAAGGATTTCCAGCAGCTCCAGGTGGTGCGTCGCCTCGTGCGCGACCTCGACCTCGACGTCGCCATCCTGGGATGTCCCACGGTGCGGGAGGCCGACGGCCTCGCCATGTCGTCGCGCAATGTCCGGCTCAGTCCGACCGAGCGGCGGCTGGCGCCGCAGATCTATGCGGCCATGTTGGTTGCGGCCGAGCGGATCGCCTCGGGGGTGCCGATCGCGACCGTCTTGGAAGACTGCCGCGCCGCCTTGCTGGCGGGGGGATTCGGACCTGTGGACTACGTCGAGCTACGCGGGGCCGAGACCCTGGCACCCGTGAGATCGGCCCCTGTTGAGCCGGCCCGCCTGCTGGTGGCGGCCTGGTTAGGATCCACCCGGCTGATCGACAACATCGCTGTTGCAGCCCTCAATCGGACAGCTGACGCGCTTCTTCCGGCAGCATGATCGGGATTCCATCGCGGATCGGATAGGCAAGGCGCGCCTGCTCCGAGATCAGCTCCTGCTGGGCTGCGTCATAGCGCAGCGTCGTCTTTGTGACCGGGCAGACTAGGATCTCCAACAGTCGAGGATCGACCTTGAGCGCCGCCGTCGGGGGGCTCCCAGCAACTGGAACCGGATCACTCATCGCTCGAAAATCCTCATTGCAGGCCCGCGCTGTCGCCTTCGCGTCGGGCGAGCTCGATCTCGGCGATGGCGATCAGCACCTCGGCGCGGGATTTCAGGTCGGCCGCCTCGAGCAGCGCCTGCTTTTCGCGGGCCCCGAACGGACTCATCATCGACAGGGCATTGACGAGCGCCTCGTTGGACGCGCCGTCGATGCCGCGCCAATCCACCGTCAATTCATGCGCCTTCGCGAAATTGCGGAGCGTGCGAACCACGCTGTCCCGGTCAACATCGTCTTCGCCCTCGCCGGGCTCGAAATCGCTGCGGAAAGGCTCGAAATCCACGCGGCACTGCCGATACGGCGTATCGACCTCGAGTTCCTCGGCGATGCGATAGCGCGCCACGCCGGTCAGGGTGACGAGATAGCGGCCGTCGCCTGATTCGCCGAATGCCGTCAAACGACCCACGCAGCCGCACCCATAAAGGCCCGGGCGTGACGCATCGCCCCCCGCGGCACCTTCCGGCTGTACCATGCCGATCAGGCGGTCGCCGCGAAGGGCGTCGTCGATCATCTGAACGTAGCGCGGCTCGAAGACGTTCAACGGCATCTCGCCCCGTGGCAGCAGCAGCGCGCCGTCGAGGGGGAACACGGGGATCGTGGTGGGCAGGTCCTCGGGACCATCGTAGGACATGTTGATGCTCATGGCGCTTACCTGAAGAGGAGCCCCGACAGCTTGCGGCGGCCGGCCACCGAAGCCTTGTCCATCGGCCCCCAGGCCTCAAAGAACTGCAGCAGCTGCTTGCGGGCCGCGTCGTCGTTCCAGCCCTGCTCGCGTTGCAGGATGGCGATCAGCGCATCCACGGCTTCGACGCGCTTATCCTTGCCGTTCAGCGCCACGGCGAGATCGAAACGCGCCTGATGATCGTCCGGAGCCGCGTCGACCTTGCGCTGCAGATCCGGCAGGTCGCCCAGGGAGGCGCTCTGCTCGGCGAGATCCACGGCGGCCCGCATCGCCACGATGGCCGGATCGGTTGCCGCGGCACCGGTCGCCATGCTGAGCACGGCCTTGGCCTGTTCGATCTCGCCAGCCGCCAGTTGCAGCTTGGCAAGGGCCGCGAGTGCGCCCGCATGGGTTTCGTCGCTGGCCAGCACCTCGGCATAGATCGCCATGGCGGTCTCGGCGTCGCCCTCGGACTCGGCGGCCTCGGCCTCGTCCATCAGCGCCTGAAGCGGATCGCCGAGCGGACCGACGAGCCGTTCGATAAATCCTTTGATCTGCGTTTCCGGCAGGGCGCCCACGAAGCCGTCGACCGGCTGACCCTTTTGGAACGCGATGACGGCCGGGATCGACTGGATGCCGAGCTGGCCGGCGATCTGCGGGTGCTCGTCGATGTTCATCTTGACGAGCTTGACCTTGCCCTCGGTGGCCGCCACCACCTTTTCGATCACCGGGCCGAGCTGCTTGCAGGGGCCACACCAGGGCGCCCAGAAGTCCACCAGAACCGGCTGCGTCATGGACTCGGTCACGACGTCCTGGCGAAAGCTCGCGGTCGTCACATCCTTCGCGGCCGTCGAGCCCGCCGCACCGAAACCAATGGCAGACCCGCTATCCAGCGACATGTTCCCGATCCTTATTCCAATGTCCCGCACAGATGGGGCAGGAGAGACTAAAGCGCAACCGAGGCCAAGCCGTCAGGGTCGCTGGTTGTGCAGGCGGCGCTCCCAGTCGAGTGCCTGGGTGACGATGGCCGACAGGTCGTCGTATCGCGGTCGCCACCCGAGCACGGCCTTGATGCGGCTGTTGTCGGCCACGATGGCGGGGGGGTCGCCGGCGCGGCGTGGCACCATCGTGACCGGAAAATCCACGCCCGACGCGGCCTTGACGACATCCACCACCTGACGAACCGAATAGCCCTGGCCATAACCGCAATTGAAGGTGTGGCTGTCATGCCCGGCCCGGAGATAGGCGAGCGCATCGCGGTGCGCCTGCGCCAGATCCGAGACCTGGATGTAGTCGCGCAGGCAGGTGCCGTCCGGCGTATCGTAATCCATGCCGAAGATGCTCATGCCGGGGCGGCGGCCGAGCGCCGCCTGCACCGCGACCTTGATCAGGTGGGTGGCGTCGCGCGTCGATTGCCCGGCGCGACCGGCCGGGTCCGCTCCGGCGACGTTGAAGTAGCGCAGCACAACATAACGCAAGTCATGCGCCGCCGCCGTGTCGGCCAGCATCCATTCCACCATCAGCTTGGAGCGGCCATAGGGCGACATCGGCGCGAGCGGCGCGTCCTCTCCGACGGCCCCGCCGCTCGCGTCGCCGTACACGGCGGCCGTCGAGGAGAAGATGAAGTGCCGGACGCCCGTCGCGACGGCCGCTGCGATGAGGTTGCGGGCCTTGGCGGTGTTGTTGAGGTAATAGCCGAGGGGATCGGCGACCGACTCCGGCACCACGATCTTGGCGGCGAAATGGGCGATCGCCGTGATGCCGTGCGTGGCGATGATCCGCTCCACCAACGCCTGATCGCCGAAGTCGCCCTCGATGAACGTGGCGGCAGCCCCGACGGCGCTGCGGAACCCGGTGCTGAGATTGTCCAGCACCACGGCTTGGTCCCCGGCGTCCTGCAGGGCGAGGACCATGTGGCTGCCGATGTAGCCTGCACCGCCGGTCACCAGAACTGCCATGGAGATCCCGTTCCTACTCGCCGTTGTGGCGCGGCCTTGCCGTCGACGCCGCGGCCACGAGGCCGGATCGCGCAAAGTGTTGTTGCACAGGATACACTGATTTCAAGGTTTTGTGGTCAGTGGGCGATGGTGTACCCACGTCCCTGCCGGACTGCTCCGCTCAAGGTGCGGGATGTCCAGAAGGTGACGCCTTTTTGAAGGAAGACTTATGAAGCGCATCCGCAAGGCCATCTTTCCCGTGGCCGGATTGGGGACCCGGTTCCTGCCGGCCACCAAATCCGTTCCCAAGGAGATGATGACGGTGGTCGACCGCCCCGTGCTGCAGCACGTGGTGGACGAGGCGCGGGAGGCCGGCATCGAGCACTTCATCTTCGTGACCGGGCGCAACAAGGCCGTGATCGAAGATCATTTCGACATGGCCTACGAGCTCGAGGCGACGTTGCAGGGCCGCGGCAAGCTGAAGGAATACGAGGCCCTGATGGCCGACCTGCCGAAGGCCGGCGCCACGAGCTTCACCCGCCAGCAGGCGCCGCTCGGTCTCGGCCATGCGGTCTGGTGCGCCCGCGAGCTCGTC
The DNA here is from genome assembly GCF_033947565.1 of Lichenihabitans sp. Uapishka_5. Lineage (NCBI taxonomy): Bacteria > Pseudomonadati > Pseudomonadota > Alphaproteobacteria > Hyphomicrobiales > Lichenihabitantaceae > Lichenihabitans > Lichenihabitans sp. Uapishka_5. The sequence goes on along the minus strand of NZ_JARPVX010000022.1, from coordinate 10,201 downwards.
GGCGACGAGCCCTTTGCAGTGTTGCTGCCCGACATGGTGACCCAGGCCGGGGGGCGCGGAAGCCGCTGCCTCGCCCAGTGCATCGAGACCTATGAGGCCCATGGCGGCAACGTCATCGCGGTCGAGGAGGTGCCGATGGAGGAAACCCACCAATACGGCATCGTGTCGATCGGGGCTGACGAGGGCCACACCTTCGAGATCACCGGCATGGTCGAGAAGCCCGCCAAGGGCACAGCGCCGTCCACCTCGATCATCTCGGGCCGCTACATCCTCGACGCCTCGATCTTCCCGATCCTGGAGCACGGCGAGAAGGGGGCGGGCGGCGAGATCCAGCTTACCGACGCGATGATCAAGCTGGCCAAGCAACAGGCTTTCCACGGCGTGCGGTTCGACGGCCGGACCTACGACACCGGCTCGAAGCTCGGTTTCCTGGCCGCCAATGTGGCCTTCGCGCTGGCGCGACCGGAACTGGCCGACGGCTTCAGGGCGGAATTGAAGAAGCAGCTCGGCAGCTTGTAGCGGGACGAGCCACGCCCGCCGCCCCAGGGAGAGCACGCTGCCAAGCGAGCCGGGGGTCGCCACCGCTTCTGGAGCGGGTCGCGGCATGTGCGATGAGGGGGTGCGCCTTTGATCCGGCGGCCGCACCCCCTATAAGCGGGCGACCACGCCGCCCCGGGCGGCCTTCGTGGAGACGCAACCCATGTCCAAGATTCCCGTCACGGTGCTCACCGGCTATCTCGGCGCCGGCAAGACGACGCTGCTGAACCGCATCCTCACGGAACAGCACGGCAAGAAATATGCCGTCATCGTCAACGAGTTCGGGGCCGTCGGCATCGACAATGACCTCGTGGTCGGCGCCGACGAGGAAGTGTTCGAGATGAACAACGGCTGCATCTGCTGCACGGTGCGGGGCGATCTCATCCGCATCCTCGAAGGCCTGATGAAGCGCAAGGGCAAGTTCGACGCCATCATCGTCGAAACCACCGGCCTCGCCGACCCGGCCCCGGTGGCGCAAACCTTCTTCGTCGACCAGGAGGTGCAGGAACACGCGCGGCTCGACGCCGTGGTGACGGTGGCGGATGCGCGCTGGTTGAGCGACCGGTTGAAGGATGCGCCCGAAGCCAAGAGCCAGATCGCCTTTGCGGATGTGATCGTGCTGAACAAGACCGACCTCGTATCCCCTGAGGAACTGCGCGAGGTCGAGGCCCGCATCCGCGCCATCAACCCTTATGCCAAGCTGCACCGCACCGAGCGTTGCGCCGTGAAGCTCGAGGACGTGCTCGACCGCGGCGCTTTCGACCTCGACCGCATTCTCGAGATCGAACCGGCCTTCCTGGAAACGGAAGACCACCACGACCACGACCACCACGACCACCATGATCATCACCACGGGCACGATCACGGGCATGCACACCAGCAAGCCCATGGCCATGGCGGCGCGAAGCACTACCACGACGAAGACATGCAGTCGGTGGCGATCGACTATCCCGGCGAGGTGGTGGCCGAGAAGTTCATGCCCTGGATCAACAACCTGGTTCAGACCGAGGGTGGCAACATCCTGCGCTCGAAGGGCATTCTGGCCTTCAAGGGCGAGCCGAAGCGCTTCGTCTTCCAGGGCGTCCACATGATGCTCGACGGCGACGTGCAGAAGCCCTGGACCGATGGCGAAGCACGCCACAGCCGGCTCGTCTTCATCGGCCGCAACCTGCCGGAAGAGCGCATCCGTGCCGAGTTCCAGGCCTGCGTGGCCTGAGACCCTGAGGCGCCCCCTTCAGGGGGGCGTCGCCTAAAGGCTGTCAGGGCCAAATGGAAACCATTTGGCCCGATTGGGCAGCCGACCGAGAAGGAATGCTAGAGTTTGTCTGGTTCAGTCAGAACCAGACAAACTCTAAAGGCGCTTCAGCCCGAGCGGCTGCCCGGCCGTGGCATCCTTCACCCAGGCGCCGCCTTCGCCTTCCGAGAAGCTGGCCGTATGTCCCTTGCGGGCCATCAGCATCAGGTGATCGGCCTTCAGGGACCAGCCCACGGGATCGAAGATGATGATGCCCTGGTCCCGGCAGGCCGGTGCCAGCCGCGCCTTGGTAACGCCCGAAGGTCCGCGAGCGGGATCGTCCAGGGTGACCATGCAGCCGGTGTCGCGGCTGCCCCGCATCACCGCGTAATGGCCGGCAACCGCGGCAGCCGTGACCGCGACGGGTCGGGGCGCTGCGATCGCCGAAACCGGCGCGGCCTGCACGTCGGATGGGGCAGGGGCGGCCACGGCCGCTTTGCGGTGCGGCCCCAGCGCGGCCAGCTGGTAGGTGGAGTCGCCTTCCGGCCCCGGAGCCTGCAGGGTTCCGTCCGCCGCCTCGTCGAACATCAGCACATTGGCACCGTTCTCGTCGCTCAAGGCCAGATGCACACCGTCCGGCACCGACCAGCTGCGGACATGCGCCAGCAACGGGAAAGCGTGGCGGCAACCGGGCGGCACCGCCACCGCTTGGCCGGTTGCGGTCGCATCGGCGCGGAACTGCAGGCGACACTGGCGCGGCGTTCCGGGCATCGACAAGGTCCAGACCCCGACGGGATCGGGCGCCGCTTTGGCGGGCGACGCGCCCATGAGCGCCGCAAGGCCTGTCACCAGGGCCGAGGCCGTCAGACGGGCGCCCGTCATGCGTTGGCTCCACCTTGGGTCCAGGGCGTTTCGGCCACTGGCGTCAACGGACCACGCCCGGCCGCCCATGACAGGATGTTGTCGACCACCAGCTGGCCCATGGCGTTGCGGGTGTGGGTCGAGGCCGAGCCGACGTGGGGCAGCAGCACCACATGGTCCATGTCCAGCAGCGCCTGCGGCACGGCGGGCTCGTGTTCGAACACGTCGAGCCCGGCCGACAGGATGTGGCCCTTTGCGAGCGCATCGATCAAGGCCGCTTCGTCAACCAGCGTGCCGCGCGCGACGTTGATCAGAATGCCTTGCGGGCCGAGGGCCTGCAGCACGTCCGCATCGACGAGGTGTCGCGTTTCCGGACCGCCGGGCGCGATCACCACCAGGATGTCGGACGCCGCTGCGAGCGCCTTGACGGTGGGGAAGTAGCCGTAGGGCACGCCGGGCTGCGGCCGGCGGCCATGATACACCACGGCCATGCCAAAGGCTTCGGCCCGCGTCGCGATGGCCTTGCCGATCCGGCCGAGCCCGAGGATGCCGACCGTGCGGCCGCGCAGCGTGGCCGTGAGCGGAAAGGCGCCCTCGTTCCAGCGGCCGGCACGCAGGTGGCGTTCGGCGGCGGGCAGCTGGCGCGCCGTGGCGATGATCAGCCCGAGCGCCGTATCGGCGACTTCCTCGTTCAGCACGTCGGGCGTGTTGGTGACGATGATGCCGTGCTGGCGCGCCCATTCGGTATCGACGTTGTTATAGCCGACGCCGAAGTTGGCCACGATCTCGAGCTTCGGGAAACGGGCCATGAAGGCGCCGTCCACCACGAGGTGACCCCCGCCCGCGATGCCCCGCACGTCCGAGCGCGCGTCCGACGCCTCGATCTCGTCCAGCGTGGACACCCGGCAGGCTTTCGCGAGACCTTCGCGCACGACCGGCAGCACCGGGGCGGGGATGAGGACGTGAAACAAGGGCGGCCAACTCCATCGGCGGAATGAAGACTACGTGGATCTACGACCCGGACGCTACGTATAAGGGCCGGACAAAACGGCGTTAGGAAACTCTTAAGGAAGTCAGATACCCTAAAAAGTTCCTAAGCGGCCCTGAGTTGCCGGCGATATTCACGTGTTTGTGAAGTGCAATCGCGTCAATTGCGGCGAAAATGTTGCAGAAGTCTGGTGCATGCTGGCGATCTCGCCCTTTTCAGCTGGCCATCTGTGGCGGTGATGTCATAGCCAGGGCCGGCAACTCCCTGTAGGTTTGTCGAAGTCGGACGCCAAATCAGGGTGACATGCGTTGAAAAAGATTGTGACGGCAGGCCTTTTGCTTGCAACGATGAGCGGCACTGCCTTCGCGGCTGACCTGCCGAGCCGTATGGCTCCTCCGGTTTACGCTCCCCCGCCGCTGCCGGTGTTCACCTGGACCGGCGCTTACTTCGGCATCAACGCCGGCTACGCTTTTGATGCTGATACCCGCATCAACACCGTCGGCGTTTCCGGCACCGCGACCGGCGTTGCCACGGGCGTTCGCCCCGGCGCCTTCAAGACCACGGCTGATGGGTTCACCGGTGGTGGTCAGATCGGCTACAACCTGCAGCTGCCGGGCTTCGGTGGCGGCTTCGGCGGCCCGGGCAGCGGCATCGTGGTCGGCGTCGAAGCTGACGCAGCCTACACGGATCTGAGCCGTGGCACCTCGGTGTCGCTGAACGGGTTCAACAGCAACTACCGCAGCGGCCTCGACTACCTCGGCACAGTCCGCGGTCGCGTCGGCTACGCCTTCAATCAGTTCCTGATCTACGGCACCGGCGGCTTTGCTTACGGCGGCGTCAACAACCGCGCTAACTTCTACAGCACCAACGGCGCTTTGACCTATTCGGGTCACAACGACGATATGGCAACGGGTTATGCCTACGGCGGTGGTGTGGAATACGCCCTTCCGACCTCGTCGTTCCTCAACTTCTTCAAGTCGAGCGCCGTGACCCTGAAGGCCGAATACCTTCACTACGACCTCGGCAAGACCAATGTGTCGGTTCCGGCCACGGGTGCCAACGCCACGACCGGCGGCTACAACGTCCGCTTCAAGAACGAGGGCGACATCGTCCGCGCCGGCCTGAACTACAAGTTCGGCTCGTTCTGAGAACCAACACCGGCCGGGGCCTTGTGCCCCGGCTTTTTCTCATGAGGGCGCAGGAGCGGCATCGCTTCTGCGCCCTTTTGCGTCGTGGGTGTGACACGCGTTCCAAATCGACTGTTGCGGCAAAGTCATAGCTCAAATCGCGGCTCGGCTTTACGGTGCTTGGAGTGTTTCCAACCCACCTAGGTGCATCCGTGAAGAAGATTTTGACCGCAGCCGCGATGCTTGTAACGATGTCGGGCGTCGCCTTGGCGGCCGATCTTCCCAGCCGTGCAGCCCCGCCCGTTTATGCGCCCCCGCCGGTTCCGGTGTTCACCTGGTCGGGCGCTTACTTCGGCATCAACGCCGGCTATGCCTTCGACAATAAGGATCGCTTCCGCGGCCTGAACGGCAACATCGCGGCCGCCAACTCCGGCGTCGGCACCACCCGCCCGGCGCTCGTGAGCAGCAACAGCGACGGTTTCACGGGCGGCGGCCAGATCGGCTATAACTACCAGATCGGTGGCATGGGCGGCTTCGGTGGCTTCGGCCTCGGTGGCGCGGCGCTCGTGATCGGTGTCGAGGCCGATGCGGCCTATACGGATCTCACCCACACCCGCACGGTCGACGGCGTCAACACGGCCGGCGCGCTCATTCCCAACACCTATCGTTCGAACCTCGACTTCCTGGGCACGGTGCGCGGCCGCGTTGGCTTAGCCTTCAACCAATTCATGATCTACGGCACGGGCGGTTTTGCCTATGGCGGCGTCCATGATGCCGTGACCTATTCCAATGCTAATGGCTCCGCCCGTTACTTCGGCAATCGCGACCGCATCGAGACCGGCTACGCTTATGGCGGCGGCGTTGAATATGCCTTGCCGACCTCGTCGTTCCTGAACTTCTTCAAGTCAAGCGCCGTGACCCTCAAGGTCGAATACCTGCGTTATGATCTCGGCAACCGCGACATCAACCTGACGGCGGTGGCCGGTGGTGGCGGCCGCGGCATCTACGTGTCGCGCCTGAACACCGAAGGCAACATTGTCCGCGCGGGCCTGAACTACAAGTTCGGCTCGAACTGATCCACCGCGAGGCGCCTGGCTGGTCCAGGTGTTCGGGGCGTAACTCATCCGGCAGGCGCGAGCCTGCCGGATTTTTGTTATGCACGGCGCAAACTCTCCCTCGAAGGCGCCACCATGACCAATCCCGTGTTGATCGAAGTCACTCGTGGCACCACCGTCGAAAGCCGGCACCGCGGCACCTTCGCGCTTGTCGATGGCGCCGGCCGTGTGGTGGCCTCGGCGGGCGACATCGACGCGCCGGTATTCCCGCGCTCGGCCGTCAAGGCGCTACAGGCGCTGCCACTGGTGGAAAACGGCTGGGCCGACCGCTACGGACTCGCGCCTGCGGAACTGGCGCTCGCCTGCGCGTCGCATTCAGGCGAGGCCATCCATACCGAGACGGCCCTCGGCACCCTGCGGAAGCTCGGGCTCGACGAAGCGGCGCTCGAATGTGGTGCCCATTGGCCAACGGCCCGCACGGCCGCGGCGGCCTTGATCCGTGATGACCGCGCGCCATCGGCGCTGCATAACAATTGCTCCGGCAAGCATGCCGGCTTCCTGTGTCTCGCCTGCGGGCTCAAGGCCGAGCCCCGGGGCTATGTGGGCCGGGAGCACCGGGTGCAGCGCACCGTGAAGGATGCGCTTGTCGCCGCCTACGGCCATGATCTCGACGAGGCGACCTCCGGCACGGATGGCTGTTCGATCCCGACCTATGCGGTGCCGCTCCGCCACCTGGCGCGCGCCTTTGCGCGCTTCGGCTCCGGCGAGGCCTGGCCCCGCGAGCGGGCCGCCGCCGCGGCGCGACTGCGATCCGCCGTGGCGGCCTATCCGCTTCTGGTGGCCGGCACCGGGCGGCTCGATACCGACCTCATGGCGCATTTCGGCGAACGGGTCTTCACCAAGACGGGCGCCGAGGGCGTGTTCTGCGCGGCCTTGCCGGAACGGGGCTGGGGCCTGGCGCTCAAATGCGACGATGGTGCCACCCGGGCCTCCGAGGCGATTCTGCTGCATCTGCTCGAGGCCGCCATAGCCTGGACGCCCGACGACCGCGCCGCCCTGGCGACCCGCCACGATCCCGTGATGCGCAACTGGAACGGCATCGAGGTCGGCCGTCTGCGGCCCACCGAGGCGATCGGGGCCGCCCTTGCGGGCGTGGCCTGAAAGTCGCGCCATCGCCCGGCGTCGGCCGGCGGCGTCGCCGGTCCCACTAAGACCATCTTTGTCACACTCCATGCCGCCCGGGTGGCGTTGCGGGGCGGGGAAGCGGGTTTGAACAATTCACAGGCTTGGCTGAGCCGTGTCGCGGCCGTGGGCGTCCTGGCCTTCGGCGTTTCGGGCTGCGTATCAACCGGGGTGTCGGCGGTGGCCGACGGCATGTCGGGCGTCGGCGCCTTTGTGACAGGCTCGCCGCAAGGCGCGCCGCACCCCATTCAGATCTTCGTCGCCTCGACCCGCAAGGGGCCGCTGAACGCGTCCGACGAGGCCAGCCCCGATGGACAGGCGCATTTCTCGCTCGCCACCGTCAGCGTGCCGCCCGGCCACGAGCCCGGCATCGTCGAGCGTCCGAGCTTCGGTTCCGCCAACCGCGCGCGCGACTTCGTGGCGACAAGCCGTCGGAGCCTCGACGACGATGGCTTCAAGGAAGAGGTCGCCTCGCACGTGTCGGGCCGCATCGGCTCGAACCGGGACATCCTGTTGTTCGTGCACGGGTTCAACAACGGCTATGACGAAGCCCGCTTCCGCCTCACCCAGGTGGCCTATGACGGCCGCTTCGGCGGCGTGCCGGTGTTGTTCACCTGGGCTTCGAAGAACTCGCTCTTCGCCTATGGGTCGGATCGCGAGACGGCCGCGGCCTCGCGCGATGCGCTGGAAAAGCTGATGTATACGCTGGCCAGCGTGCCGGGCGTCGGCAAGGTTCATATCTTGGCTCATTCCATGGGGGCCTGGCTCGCCATGGAGGCGCTGCGCCAGAACGCCATTGCGGGCCATCCCGACCTCGACGGACACCTGGGCGAGGTGATGCTGGCTTCGCCCGACATCGACCTCAACGTGTTCCGCCAGCAGGTGGCGCGGCTCGGCGAGCAAGCCCACATCTCGGTCTTCGCGGCCCACAACGATCGCGCCCTGTCGCTGTCGAGCGCGCTCGCCAACGACCGCCAGCGCGTCGGCGCCCTCGATCCGACCAAGCCTGACGACAAGGCCGCCATCGAACAGCTCGGCGTCAAGGTCTACGACACCAGCCGCGACAGCACCGACTTCATCGGTCATGCCAATTACGCCAACGCGCCCGACATCGTGCAGAGCATCGGCGCCCAGCTTGGGGCGACCCGCAAGGAAGACCAGGACACCGTCGCGGTGATCGACGCGGATGGCCACACGGCGGTGTCGCAGCCGGCCGCGCCGGTGCTGGCCACCACCACGGCCGTGACGGCGTCGCCGCTCCCCGAAGCGGGGGCGGCCGTCATCCATTGAGGGCGGGTCACATCAGCTGGTGGAGACCCGGGATGGCGCCGGCGATCTCGCCGACCGCATCTTCGCCGGCCCGTTCGCGCGCATAACCCAGAACGGTGCGGCCGACCGTCTGCATCTCGTCCATGCCGAGGCCGAGGCCGCTCAATTGCCCGGCGAGGCCCATCAGGCCGCCGCCACCGCCCGTCAACCCGCTCAACACCGTGCTGCCGTCTTCCTCGACGGCGGCACCCGACAAGGCCGCGCGCGCACCCGGAATGGCGTCGATCACGGCATTGACATGCGGCTCGGGGCCTTCCTGCATCAGGAAATGCAGGATCAGGCCGACGGCCTTGCGGGCCGCCTCCGGCTCGATGTTGGCGGCCGTGCTGACGCGTTCGACGAGATCGTCCATGCTGGTTCTCCTTCTGCTGTTCGGGGAAAGTTGGACAAAGCGACCGCGCTGCCAAGAGGCCGCTCGCGCCTTTGTGGCCGCAAAACCCTCGACGCCCTATACCGGGTTCGCGCATGCCGCACGGAGAACCCCATGCAAGCCGAGCCTTGGAACGAACCCGGCACCATCCTGATCGGCAAGTCGGAGCGCTACGAGCATCTGCGCCTCGACCTCGCCAACCGGCATGGTCTCATTGCTGGCGCAACCGGCACCGGCAAGACCGTGACACTGCAAAAGCTCGCCGAAGGCTTCTCGAATGCCGGCGTTCCGGTATTCTTGTCGGACGTCAAGGGTGACCTGGCGGGCCTCGCCGCAGCCGGTGAGCCAAAGCCGGCCTTGCAGAAGCGCTGCGAGGCGATCGGCGTGCCGTTCGAAGCCGATCGCTTTCCGGTGGTGTTCTGGGACGTGTTCGGCCAGCAGGGCCACCCGCTACGGGCCACGATCGCCGAGATGGGGCCGTTGCTCGTCGGCCGTATGTTGTCGCTCAACGAAACCCAGCAGGGCGTGCTGGCGGTGGCGTTCCGGGTGGCCGACGAACAGAAGCTGCCTTTGCTGGATCTGAAGGACCTGCGGGCCATGCTGGGGTTCGTGGCCGACCATGCGGGTGAGCTACGCACCCGCTATGGCAATATCGCTTCCACCAGCGTCGGCGCCATCCAGCGCCAACTCCTCGTCTTGGAGCAGCAGGGCGCCGACCAGTTTCTCGGCGAGCCGGCGCTCGCCATCGCGGACTTCATGCGCACCGACCGCGACGGGCGCGGCACCGTCAACATCCTGGCCGCCGATGCCCTGATGCGGCGACCGCTGCTCTACGCCACCTTCCTGTTGTGGCTGTTGTCCGAGCTGTTCGAGGACCTGCCCGAGGTCGGCGACCTCGCCAAGCCGAAGCTCGTGTTCTTCTTCGACGAGGCCCACCTGTTGTTCGACAACGCCCCGGCGAGCCTGATGCAGGCCATCGAGCAGGTGGTGCGGCTGATCCGCTCGAAGGGGGTCGGCATCTATTTCATCACCCAGAACCCGCTCGACGTGCCCGATGCGGTGCTGGGGCAACTCGGCAACCGGGTGCAGCATGCCCTGCGAGCCTTCACGCCGCGCGACCAGCGGGCCGTCAAGGCCGCGGCCGATACGTTCCGGCGCAACCCGGCCTTCGATGCCGCCGAGGCCATCACGCAGCTCGGTGTCGGCGAAGCGCTCGTGTCTACCCTCCAGGTCGACGGCACCCCGGCTCCGGTGACAAAGACGCTGGTCGCCGTGCCGTCGTCCCGTGTCGGGCCGATCACGGCCGAGGAACGGCAGGCGGTGCAGCAGGCGAGCCTGCTCGGGGCCAAATACGATACGCCGATCGACCGGGACTCGGCTTTCGAGATGCTGGCCGCCCGGACGCTCGGCGGCCAGCAGCAGGCCGGTCAGGCTGCCGGCTCGCCGTGGGCGCCGGCCCCCGCGGCCGGTCATAACCCTTGGGGTCAAGCCGGTCAGCCGACCGGCGCAGCCCCGCCG
>NZ_JARPVX010000229.1:0-565 GCF_033947565.1 Lichenihabitans sp. Uapishka_5 | reverse complement strand
ATTTCCTCGACCTCAACCGCGAACGCACCATGGAAGGCCTGAAGGCCGCGCTTGCGCGTGGCCGGAAGGGTGGACGGCGCAAGAAGCTCACTGACGCGGACTTGGTTGCCGCACGCGCCATGCTGAAGGACCACACCATCTCGGTTGCCGAGATCTCGCGCCGTATGGGCGTCACCCGAGGAACTTTCTACCAGTATTTTCCAGCCGCGCGTCGCCAGGCAGGAGGGGCCTGATGCCGATCCGCCCGCACCTCAAATATCTGTACCCAATCGACTGGCCGCAGCTCTCGGCGCTTATCCGCTTCGAGCGTGCCAAGGGGCGCTGCGAAGGCTGTGGTCGCCCACACGGCATGACGGTGCACCATCTTGGCGACGGCAGATGGTATGACGTGGAGCGGGCGCAATGGCGAAGCGGGAAGGGCAGGACGCTGCCTGACCTCTTGATCGAGCCGGAGCAGGGCGTAACGACGACCGTGTATCTCGCGACGGCGCATCTCGACCATGATCCCGGCAACAGCAGCCCGAGGAACCTGAAAGCCCTCTGCCAGCGGTGCCACATGCTGCAC
>NZ_JARPVX010000228.1:0-597 GCF_033947565.1 Lichenihabitans sp. Uapishka_5 | reverse complement strand
ATCGCCGACCATCCCATGAGCCGCCTCGACGAGCTGCTTCCCTGGACTTGGAAGGCCCGCCAGCCGCAGCAGGCTCAGGCCGCGTAGCCTGCCGTGGTCATCCGCTCACGCTTACGGTCGAGGAGACACGAGCCGCGCGCTTCTCGCAGGGTTCGAGCGGCACGTCGGGAAGTGCCCTCAAGGCGGCGAGATCGGCGACGAGCCGCTCGCCGATGGTGGCGGCATGCTGACCCGCATGCTCGGCCTGCCGTGCGCGGCAACGGTCCGCCAGCATGGCGTTCAGGGCGTCGAAACTCGCCGCCGTGGGGATCGGCGTCATGAAGTTGGCGCGGGCGTATTTGACCAGCCCTTCGACCTTGCCCTTGTCGTTGCCCTTGCCCGGACGGCCGAAGCGGTCCTGGAACAGGCAGTGGCTCACCAGCTCCGTGAAGGCGCGCGTGCGATCGCGCGTGCCGTCGCCACAGATCTTGGCCACGGCGATCTTGGTGTTGTCGTAGAGGACCGACAGCGGCACGCCGCCAAAGAAGGCAAACCCCGAGACATGGCCGTCCAGGAAGGCCTCGGTGGTTTCCCGAGGATAGGCCTTCACGAAGCAGG
>NZ_JARPVX010000227.1:0-599 GCF_033947565.1 Lichenihabitans sp. Uapishka_5 | reverse complement strand
CACAAGCGCTACGCCGAACGCTGGCGCGCGGCGGCCGGGTCCGGCTGAAGCGCTCGACCGCGAAGGGCGCGAGGTCGAGCCCGGGCGCCTCGCCGCAGGCCAGCGCCGCCACGATCTCGCCCGTCACGGGGCCGAGCGTCAGCCCGAGGTGGTGGTGCCCAAAGGCGTAGATCACCCGCGGGTCGTGCGTGCTGCGTCCGATCGCCGGCAGGTAGTCGGGCAGCGTCGGCCGGGAGCCGACCCAGGTCTCGACGGGCGAATCGAACGGCAGACCGAGCGCCGCCGCATGGGCTTCGAGCCGCGCCCACTTGCGCCGGTCGGGTGGCGCATCGGCCCGCGTGAACTCGACGAAGCTCGTCGCCCTGAGGCCCGAGCGGAAGCGCGTCGCCACGAGCGCCCGCTCTTCGAACACCACGGACGGCAGGCTCAGGGGCCAGCGGCTTTGTGCCGACTGGATGTGGTAGCCGCGCTCGGCGATCAGCGGCACCCCCACCCCGAGTTCGCGCATCAGCGGCGCTGCGCGCACGCCCGCCGCCACCACGATCAGTTCGGCGCCGCTGATGCGCGAACTCGGGGTGGGGGTGCCGCTGATCGCCGAG
>NZ_JARPVX010000226.1:0-639 GCF_033947565.1 Lichenihabitans sp. Uapishka_5 | reverse complement strand
GGCCCGACGCGCTCGTCATCACGCTTTCGTCGAGCGGCACCACGACCCGCACGGTTGAAGCGGCGCTGATAGCCAGAGCGCGGGGCGCCCGCACGCTTGCGCTATCGAACACGCTGGGGTCTGCCCTGATGGTCGAATCCGATCGTGGCCTCCCGGTTCTGGCGGAGCGCAAGGGTTGGCCCACTCAGGCCAGCACCGCGGCCTTGGCGATGCTGCTCCAGTTCGGGCTGGACCTCGCGGCAACGATGGGGCGGCACCCTGAGCGCGTGGAGCGGTTGCAGGCAGAGCTTGATGCCATGCCGGACCGGATGGTTGCGCTGACGGAGGCGTGCGAGGGTACCGTCGCAGACCCTGCGCACAGGGCCGCGTCCCGCTCCATCTTCCTGTTCGCAGGCGGTGGACCGAGCTTTGCGACGGCGCTGTTCGGCGCCGCTAAAGTGAAGGAGTGCTCGCCCGACCACGCGATCGCGATCCCGCTTGAGGAATTTCATCACTAAAATTCGCAGAAATCCGGCGACCCCCTCTGGCTCATCGCGCCGGACGGGCCCTCGGTGGCGCGTGCGCGTGACACGGCGTTCGAAGGTACTCGCTGGGGTGGCGAGGTGATTGCGGTCGTGACCGAGGGCGAGGTGGCGCTCG
>NZ_JARPVX010000225.1:0-642 GCF_033947565.1 Lichenihabitans sp. Uapishka_5 | reverse complement strand
CGCTCGGCGACGGCACCGGCGAGGATTGCCTTCACCTCAATATCTGGTCGCCGGCCGCCGACGCGCGACGGCGGCCGGTGCTGGTGTGGGTGCATGGCGGCGCCTTCACGAGCGGCAGCGGCGCGCTTTACGGGGGGGCGCCCCTCGCGGCGGGCGGCGACATCGTGGTGGTGACGGTGAACTACCGCCTCGGCGGCCTCGGCTTCGTGGATTTCGGGTCCGCCTTGGGCGACCCGACCGTCGGGCGCAACCTCGGGCTGCAGGACGTGATGGCGGCGCTCGGCTGGGTCCGCCGCAACGTGGCGCAGTTCGGCGGCGATCCGGCCCGCGTGACGCTTGCCGGGGAATCGGCCGGCTCTATCATGATCTCGGCCCTGATGGCCACCGACGCCGCGACCTTGTTCGACCAGGCGATCCTGCAAAGCGGCGCCTTCAACCTGATCCACACGGCCGAAACCGGCCTGACGATCGCCCGGGCCTGGGTCGAGGCCCTGCGGCCGCGGCCGCAAAACCTCGCGGATCTGCAGGCCTTGCCGGCACAGGCCTTTGTCGAGGCCGAGGCCGCGGTGGCGCGCGCCATTCCGGGCGCCTCGCCGGCCGCGCCCTGGTTCGACGGCACGGTGCTGCCGGCCTCGCTGGCGG
>NZ_JARPVX010000224.1:0-674 GCF_033947565.1 Lichenihabitans sp. Uapishka_5 | reverse complement strand
GGACTGCTCCTCCGCCGCATCGCTCATCCGTAAACGTTTCCAAACGGACTCTAAGACGTCGCCTGCGCTTGCAACTGCCGGTGACCCACCGATTCAAGGCGCCGGACTGGCGCCATTGAGGTTGCTCGGCTGGCTGCCGGGCTTGCTGCCTGGCACCGCTTCACGCGGCGCGTTCAGCACGGCATTGTCGCCCGTGCCCACCCCCGTGCGGTCCTGCTTGCTGGGCACGGCCTCGTCGCCATTGTCGGCCCCGGTCTTCAGTCCTGAGCCATTTTGCGTGCCGGCGCCCGTCATCGTGCCGCCCGTGCTGCCGCTCCCGGCCCCGGTGATACCCGCCGCCGCGGCTGGACCGACAAGGACGAAGCAGAAGGCCGTTGCGAGCATCAGGCGCGCGTGAAGGGTCATGGCGGCGAACTCCCGGAAAACTCGCTCTGGCTCGGCGAGATACCGAAGGAAGACCACCGAGGTCACGATCTGTTCCACGGGCCATGCAGCGCCGGGGCTGCGACGAAGCGACCGCGCATCCTGCAGCATGGCGGTGCTAGCCTCCTCTCGTCCATACAGCCGACGCCACCGAGGATTGCCATGCAACGACGCGCATTCATGAAGGCCGTCGTGGCGTCCGGCCTCGGCGGGGCCGCAGGGCCCGCGCTCGCCGCCGGCGAGGCCGGACG
>NZ_JARPVX010000223.1:0-680 GCF_033947565.1 Lichenihabitans sp. Uapishka_5 | reverse complement strand
GTGCCAGCGGCCGATCAGGTGGTCGTAGGCGGCAAGGAGGTCGGCTCGGCCGAAGGCGGGCGGCTGCGCCAGCTCGGCCTTCATATCGGCAGGCAGCAGGTCGGCCAGGAACGGCAGCTTGTCGAGTTCGGGCAGTTCGGGCTGGTCGAGCGCCACTGTGGCCCGGATGCCGACATCCGCATAGGCCTGCATAACGGCATCGATGATGGCGGGTGTCGGATGTGGTACGAAGAAGGCGTCGTCCTGCACGGCCGTCGTGCCAGTGCGCAGCATCTCGATCGCGGCCAGCATGGTGCGCAAGTAGGCTTCCCGCGGGCTTGGCGCGAGTTCCGCCAGAGCGGGCGATTCGTAAAGCATGAAGAGCTCGAGCGGCAGGCTCGGCAGCGCGCCCTTCATATGGTTTACGGGCGAGTGGAAATGCGCGTTTACGAGCCCAGGCATCAGGAGGTGGTTGCCGCCCCGCACCACCGCGGCGTCCGGCGGCGAGAGGCGCGCAGCCTCGGGACCGATCGCGGCGATCCGGTCATCGATGACAAGCACGTCGCTCGGGCCGGTGGCGCCGCCCGGCGCGTCGAGGGAGAAGACGCGGACGCCTTGAAAGAACAGGCTCATGCGGTGATCTCCGAACCGGGGCCGGACGGGGGCGGCGCGTAACTGCAGCGTTTCGAGGTGCGCAGGCC
>NZ_JARPVX010000222.1:0-699 GCF_033947565.1 Lichenihabitans sp. Uapishka_5 | reverse complement strand
GCAGCGTTCCCTCATCGACGAGTTGCGCGATGTACATGGCCCGGGCGATCCCCGGATAGGTGTCCATCATCTCGTCCATGGTCTGGCGCGAGATCCTGGCGACCTGCGCTTTCGTCACGGTCTGGATGCTGTGATCCATTTCGGCCAGCATGCCGATGTGGAGGTCGCAGGCGTCGCCGGGCATCAGGAAGGCCATGATCTGCCGGGAGCCGCTGGGCAGCACCTTGTAGCGAAATGCCCAGCCCTCCAGCATGACGAACACGGCGCCGGGCCGATCGCCTTCGCGGATGAGATCCGTACGGGCTCCGAAGGTGCCCGGTGCTCGGGTTGCAACCTCGAGCGCTTCGATCTCGGTAGCCGTGAGTTCAACGAACCCAAGAAGTTTCTGAATGAAACGGTTCGTCATCACAAAGATCTATAGTGAACATAAAACAATAGTAATATCAAATGATACAAAGAATGGCCAATTAAACCGGCCGGTTTGCGGCCGTAGTCCGAGCATTCATCAAGAATGTGCTTGAACGTTCACCACAGCGCTGTGGTCCGGTGTTCTGACCGTCTTTGAGACGTTCACAATTCCCAGAGCGTCAACATGCTCTCCGCTGCGGCCGGATCAGCCTCGATGCGGTAGACGGCTTGGCGTGAGTGTCAAATCGCTTCCAACGACGACCCCCATTTCGCGTCCAATCCCGACCCCTC
>NZ_JARPVX010000221.1:0-714 GCF_033947565.1 Lichenihabitans sp. Uapishka_5 | reverse complement strand
CTCGGAGCCGCAGGCTACGATGCATACGATCCAGCCTGAATGGCAATAGCTCTAGACAAAATGCCGCTACCGCAGTGCTAGCATTACAATTGCGGTTCGAGTTCGAGGCATCTGCCGGCCAGGAAATAGTAGATTTCGGCCTGCGAAGTCCCAGAAATCGCACTTATTGCGAAGCATTCGAGATTTAAACAAACGAGGCACAAAGCCAAGTGCAACTGTAGTGCTAATCGTCCGCCTGGGCCGCCACCGCGTCGCCGAGCTGGCGGATCGTGGCGGCGCCCTCGCCGAAATCGGTGACGCCGAGGCGTGCCACCGACACCACGTCGACCCGCGCCTGGCCCGCCGCCGGCGCGACCCGGATGCTGATGTCCTGCGGCAGGTGCATCACGGGCGAGAAGGCGATCGCCTCGATATGGCCGAGCCCCAGGCGACCGCCGGGCGGCACCGCCTCGACGAGCCGCCAGCGCAGCGCCTTCACGGCATCCTCGACGGTGTCGAAGGCGTCGCCGGCCGGCATGTCGAGCGTGATGGGGTCGGCCGCCGCGACCGGTGCCGGGGTTTCGGACGGTGACACGCCGCGCGCCGCGACGGCCCTGGCAGAGCGTGACAAGGGGGGCGGCGCTTCGGGCACCGTGCTGGCGGCGGCGCTCAACGGGGCGCGCGCCAGCGTCGCCGCCAGGGTGGCCGGATAGGCCAGCGTGACGGCCGCGAGCC
>NZ_JARPVX010000220.1:0-716 GCF_033947565.1 Lichenihabitans sp. Uapishka_5 | reverse complement strand
GAAGGCCGTTCGGTTCATGGCGCCGTCGACGATCCAGGGGGCGGTCACGCCATGGCAGCGCAGGCCGGCGATAAAGGTCTGCGCCTTCCAGTGCCCGAACGGAGCGGCCCCAGGCAGACGCGTGCCGCGCCGGCTGCGGCCGCGCAGGCGCGTCAGCTTGGTGGTGACGGCGGTTTCGTCCACAAACACGAGCCGGTGCGGCTCATCGCGCATCTTCGGCTGGCGTCGCGCGATCCAGGTGTCGCGGGCGGCGCGGATGTCGGACCGATCGCGCTCCGCCGCCATCAGGGCTTTTTTTATACGTGAAGCCGCGCCGGCATAAGAAGCGCGACAGCACCGCCGGATCGGCCATGACGCCGTGCACCTGCAACAGAACGGCACCGAGTTCCGGCATGGTGATGTCCGGCTCCTTCTCGACAGCCGCCACCAGGAACCTGGCATAAAGCGCGAGACGGCCGTAGCCCGGCGCGCGTCCCTGCCGCGCCGGCATCGGCGATCCGGACCGTGCCACGCGCCGCAGCAGCGTGATCGCAAAGCTCTCGCTCACCCCAAAGTGCCGCGCCGCCGCGCGTCGCGAATGCCCAGCCTCAACAAAGGCCACGACCCGTGATCGCAGATCCAAGGAATAGCTGCGCCCCATGATCCACCTCCACAACCGGTGAATCACAGCCAATCACGTCACGCAAACGAGTCCACTTCACAGTCCGATGCTCTAG
>NZ_JARPVX010000021.1:0-54780 GCF_033947565.1 Lichenihabitans sp. Uapishka_5 | reverse complement strand
TCGGCGGCTGCATGCCGCTGAAGATCAGCACGGCGCAGATCAGCACGCAGACGAACGCCAGCGGCCGGAAGGCGGCGCCGATGTCGAACGGGCCCATCTTGGTCCACGAACGGCGATAGGCGAAGAAGCCCGCCGCGATCGGCACCGCATAGGAGATGTAGAGGAAGATCACGCAGACGGCCGCGATGGTGGTGTAGACCGGCGTGTAGACCGTGAAGGCGATCGACAAGATCACGGCCGTCCAGATCGCCGGCACCGGGGTGCGGTGCGCGGGGCTGACGCGCCGTAGCGTCCGCGAGCCCGGCAAGCCGCCGTCACGCGCGAAGGCGAAGATCATCCGGCTGGCCGAGGTCACCGTGGCGAGGCCGCAGGCATATTGGGCCAGCGCCACGATGACCCAGAGGATCAAGCGCCATGGGTCGGGGATCACGGCGTCGATGATGGCGAAGAAGCCGCCGCCGCCCTGGGATGCGGCCGCTTTCAGGTCGGGCGCCGCCACGACCACGGCCCCGAGCATGAGCCAGCCGAACAGCCCCGACCAGAACACCGAATGGATCATGCCGCGGGGCAGGGCGCGGCTCGCGTCATGGGTTTCCTCGGCCGTATGGGCGGAGGCGTCAAAGCCGGTGATCGTATAGGCGGGCAGCAGCAGCGCCAGCACGAACAGGTAGCCGAGGCTCTCGCTGCGGGGCCACACGCCGCCGCCGATATCGCCGCTGTAATTCGAGACCGTCCACAGGTTGGCCCAGGTGATGTGCGGCGCGAAGGCCAAGGCCAGCACTACCAGCAGGATGGCGCCCGCGAAGATCAGATAGCCCGACAGATCGGTGACCTTGGTGGTGAGCCGGATGCCGAAATGGTTGAACAGCCCCTGCGACACCGTGATGAGCCCCACCACGACGGCCTGCACCGCGATGCTGTAGGGGGTCGGCTCGGCCGGGGTCAGCGCCGCGGTGTCGAGGCCGAGATAGGGCGCGAATGCGTTCACGATGAACAGGTAGGTGCCCACGTTGATGGCGGCCAGCACGGCGATGAGGCCGATCAGGTTGAACCAGGCCGTGAGCCAGCCGAGAAAGCGGCCGCCCAGGATGGAGGCCCAGTGGTAAAGGCCGCCGGCCGTCGGATAGGCCGAGCCGATCTGCGCCATGGCGACGGCGAACAGCAGGGAGCCGAGCGCGCCCAGCGGCCAGACGATGCCGATCGAGGCGCCGCCGAGGCTGCTCAACCCTTGGCTGAAGGAGTTGATGCCGCCCGACAGGATGCAGATGATCGAAAACGAGATGGCGAAGTTCTGGAAGGTGCGCATGCCGCGCAACAGTTCCTGGGCATATCCGAGCTGATGCAGCGCGGCCTTGTCACCGTCGGTGATCGCGTTGTCTTGCGCCATGTGCGGGGTCCCTCCGGTTCGCGCTCCGCCCTGTTCCTGGCAGGTTGCATGCCAAGTGGTGGCGGGCGCCAGCCGGAACCCCGTCTTGGCCTGCAGCCGCGGGCGAGGGCGCGCCGGGCGACCCATGGCCTCATCCACCTCGGTCGCCCTGACAATCGGCGCAGGATACAGGCCGAGGGTGGACCCCGGGCGTCACGGCCGCGGACGGGTTGCCAGGCACAGGATTTCGAACAGCACCTGGGCGGCGATCTGCGCGGTCGCGCTGCTGGCGTCATATTGCGGGGCGACCTCCACGACGTCGCCGCCGACGACGTTCAAGCCGTCGACGCCGCGCAGGATCGCCAGCACCTCGCGCGGCGTCAGCCCGCCGACCTCGGGCGTGCCGGTGCCGGGTGCGAAGCCGGGATCGATGCTGTCGATATCGAAGCTGACATAGGTCGGGCCATCGCCGAGCACCGCCTTGGCACGGGCGATCACGGCCGGGAGGCCTAAAACATCGATCTCCTCTGCGTGGATCACCGTCATGCCGCTCTCGTAGGAAAACTCCCACAAATATTCGGCGCCGCCCCGGATGCCGATCTGGATCACCCGTTCGGGGTCGAGCACGCCGTCGAGCACCGCCTGACGGAAGGGCCCGCCATGGTGGAACTTCGACCCCTCATAGGCGCCGCTGGTGTCGCAATGGGCATCGATATGCAGCATGCCGACCGGTCGCTCGGCTCCCACGGCCTTCAGGATCGAGCCGGTGATCGAGTGGTCGCCCCCGACCGACAGCGGGATCACGCCCGCGGCCACGACCTTGCGGTAGAAGCTCTCGATGTCGGCATGGCATTGTTCCAGGCTGAAGCGGCTTTCCATCGGCACGTCGCCGATGTCGGCCACGCTGGCATCGGACAGCGGGGCGCGGCGCAACACATGCTCGTAGGGCCCGACGCGCTCGACCGCACGGACGGCGCGCGGCCCGAGGCGCGTGCCGGCCCGGTTGGTGACGCCGAGATCCATCGGCACGCCGATCAGCGCCACGTCGAGGCCGCCGAAATCCGGCAGCGTCGCCGCCTCGGGGCGGGATGGGGCGTCAAGCAGCGTCGCCACCTGGGCAAAGGGCCAGACGCGCCGGGCGCCGCCCGAGAACTGCGTGTCGGCCACACGCCGAAACCCGGGATGGAAGATGTCGCCGCCGCTCGCATCGGCGTAGCGCGCCCGGAGGGCCTGGAGTTTGGCTTGATCGACCATGATCGGTTACCTCGGTGGGGGAGCGGTCAAAGAACAGCGACGGCATCCGATTGAAGTTGTCGCGGAACGACCGCCCCACCGAAGCAACATAGCGGAGACCCGGCGAAAGAGACGTTCGATCCCAGGGGCAGGTGCGTGGAACACAGGCGTCAGGCGCATTAATGCTGCAGTGTCAGGCCATGTTTCGCGGCCTTGAACGATATTTGATGTGAGTTCGGCGCCTCGCCCGAGGCAGGACCGAGCATGAGCGACGCGCCATGCCGGCTGGAAGCTGCGCCAGCACGTGCTTCGGTATGGTATATATGCCTTGGGTATGCTTGCTGAGGCCAAATTCAAACATGCCGAGGTCGCGCCGCGGAAGCACTCTCTGCGTCGCCGCCGTCGCGGGCATCTTCCAGACCAACACGGGACCTGCTCGTCTGGCTGGCCCTGGGGCGGAAGCCGTGGCGGTCGTCAGTCAGCAGACCCCAGGAATCGTGCGTCGCAGTCCCGTGTTTGCGGTTGCGCCATCCCTTCGTATGCTGCTGCAGCGGCGTGACGTGTTCGGGAAAGGCAGGGCGTGATGCGCCTCAGACGGGACTGCTTCTGCGTGGCGGCGGCCGCACGAAGCTTCGGCCGGGCCGGCGTGCTGGTCTTCATGGCCAAAGGCGACGACCCGCTGCCGCTCTGTCCCGGCCGTCCGCGGGGGCGGCGCCGTGATGATCCGAGGCGGCTCGGATGACGCCGCGGGTCGACGCCCATTGCCACCTGTGGCGCCTCGAGCGGGGCGATTACGGCTGGCTCGACGGGGACGGGGGGCCACTCGCCCCCATCCGCCGCGATTTCGAGGTGGCGGACCTGCGTGCCGCCGGGGCCGCCATGGGGACGGAGGCGTTCGTGGCCGTGCAGGCGGCGCCAAGCGTCGCCGAAACGCGCCACCTGCTCGACCAAGCGCGGATCGCGCCCGAGATCGTGGGCGTGGTGGGCTGGGTCGACCTCTCCGACCCGGCCGCCGAGGCGGACCTGGAACGGCTTGCCGCCGATCCGCGCTTCGTCGGCGTGCGCCCCATGCTCCAGGACCTGCCGGACCCGGACTGGATCGCCACCCGGCCGGCGCCCGCCGCCATGGCGGCGCTGTCACGCCTCGGCCTGTGCTTTGATGCGCTGGTGACGCCGGTGCACCTGCAGGCCTTGCAGCACTTCGCCGAACGCCACGGCGATCTGCCCATCATGATCGACCACGCGGCCAAGCCCGCCGTCTCGGCCCCGGCCGACGATCCGCGTCATGCTTTGTGGCGGGTCGGCATGCAGGCGCTCGCCCACAGGCCGGGCGTCTGCGTCAAGCTGTCGGGCCTCCTTACCGAACTGCCGGCGGAGCGCCGCCGCACGCCGGACGACGCCGTCGCGGCTTTGCGGCCCTTGGTCGATCACCTGCTCGACTGGTTCGGGCCGGAGCGCCTCGCCTGGGGCTCGGACTGGCCGGTTCTCACCCTCGCGTCGCAGCCCGCCGTCTGGGCCGAGGTCAGCGAGCGCCTTCTGGCGCCGCTGAACGAGGCTGGCCGCGCCGCGGTGCGGGGCGACACGGCGTGCCGCTTCTACGGGCTAACGGTCGACGCCGTAGCCTGACCCCGCAAGGCGATCACCCCTTTGGGTCGCCATCGGCCCGTCAGCGTCAGGCCTTGCGGCGACGTTTCTGGCGGTATTGGTCGGCCACCACGGCGGCCACGATGATGATGCCCTTCACGATGCCCTGGAAATAAGCGTCGACGCCGATAAAGGTGAAGCCCGAGGTCATCACGCCGAGGATCAGGGTGCCGATCACGGTGCCGGTGATGCGCCCGGCGCCGCCCGACAAGCTGACGCCGCCGATCACCGCCGCCGCGATGGCATCGAGCTCATAGCCGAGGCCCATACTGGCCTGGCCGCTCTGCGCCCGCGCCGCCGTGACGAGGCCCGCCATGCCGGACAACACGCCGGCAATCGTATAAACCAGGACGATGTGGCGGCTGACGTTGATGCCGCTGACCCGTGCGGCCTGCGGATTGGCGCCGATCGCATAGGTGAACTTGCCGTAGCGGGTGTAGCGCAGCGCGATGTGGAAGATCACCGCCGTGACCAGGAAGATGATCACCGGCACCGCGCCGGAGCCGATCCAGGTGTAGGTGTCGGCCAGCATCGAGATGGGCTGGCCGCGCGTATAGACCTGGGCCACCGAGCGGGCCGTCACCATCATGCCCAGTGTGGCGATGAAGGGTGGGATCGCCGTGATGGCGATGAGGGAGCCGTTGATGCAGCCCGCGATGCCGCCGATGACGAGTCCGCACAGGGCCGGCACCACGAACGGCAGGCCGGCGAGGGACGGGAACACGGCCCGGGCGTAGCCGGGCTCCTGGGCGAGGCTCGCCGCCACCATGGCCGACACCGCCAGCACCGACCCGGACGACAGGTCGATGCCGCCGGTGATGATGACCTGCGTCACCCCGATGGCGATGAGGCCCACCACGGACACCTGCAGGATCATCACCAGCAGGCGCTGCTGGTTGCCGAGAAAGCTTTGCCCGCGCAGACCCCAGCCGAGCGCCTCGAACAACAGCGCGATGCCGATCAGCACCGCCAGGATGCCGAATTCGGCCGGCACGCGCCGGGTGCGGCGCGGCTTGCGGTCCGCCACCGCGATCGCATCGGTCAGGGGTTCCATGGGCGGGGCCTCCTCGAGCGTGTTGGTCCGGCCATCCTTGGGGCGCGCCGGTTGGGTGTTGTTGTGGTGGTCACGCCGCGGCGAGTCGCATGATGCTGACCTGATCGGCCTCGCCGCGATCCAGGATGCCGGTGACGCGGCCCTCATGCATCACCATGATGCGGTCCGACATGCCCAGCACCTCGGGCAGTTCCGACGAGATCATGATGACCGCGACGCCCTGGCCGGCGAGGCGCGAGATGAGGCGGTGGATCTCGGCCTTCGCGCCGACGTCGATGCCGCGCGTCGGTTCGTCGAGGATCAGGATCTTGGGGTTGGTCATCAGCCAGCGGCCGATCAGCACCTTCTGCTGGTTGCCGCCGCTGAGGTTCTCGATGCGCTCGTGCAGGTCGGGCGTCTTCACCCGCATGGCGTCCTTCATCGTCCCGCATTCGCGCTCGACCTTGCCCTGCTGCACGAAGCCGGCCGCCACATAGCGGTTCGTCAGCACCGCCATCTGCATGTTCTCGAGCACGCTGAGGCTGAGAAAGCAGCCCGTATCCTTGCGGTCCTCGGTCAACAGCGCCATGCCGGCCTTCATGCCGTCACGCGGCGAGCCGATGCGGATCGGCTTGCCATTGAGATGGATCTCGCCGCCGCTCGCGGGCGTCACGCCAAAGATGGTTTCGGCCACATTGGTGCGGCCGGAGCCGACAAGCCCCGCAAGGCCCAGGATCTCGCCGCGGCGGAGGTCGAACGACACGTCGCGGAACACACCCGCAAGGCTGAGGTTTCTGACGCTCAGCACCACCTCGCCGATCTGCGCGTCCTCCTTCGGGAACATCTGGGTGATCTCGCGCCCCACCATGGCCGAGATGACCTGGTCGCGCGTGATGTCCTTCGACGCGTGGGTGGCGATGTAGCGCCCGTCGCGGAAGATCGAGACCTCGTCCGCGATGGTGAAAAGCTCGTTCATCTTGTGCGTGATGTAGACGATGCCCTTCCCCTGGTCACGCAGGTCCCGGATGATGCGGAACAGGTGGTCGACCTCCCGGTCGGTCAGGGCCGAGGTCGGCTCGTCCATGATGAGCACGTCGGACTCATAGGAGACCGCCTTGGCGATCTCGATCATCTGCCGGTTGGCCACCGAATGGTCGCGCACCTCCGAGGCCGGGTCGATGTCGATGGCGAGGCGCTCGAACAGGGCGGCGGTGCGGCGGTTCATCTCGCGGTGATCGACGAAACCGAACCGCAGCGGCTCGCGGCGGATCCAGATGTTCTCAGCCACCGTCATGTAGGGCATCAGGTTGAGCTCCTGATGGATCATCGCGATGCCGGCCTCGAGCGCGTCGAGCGGCGTCGCGATGCGGATCTCGTTGCCTTTCAGCCGGATGGTGCCCGCATCGGGCTGGTACACCCCGGCGATGATCTTCATCAGCGTCGACTTGCCGGCACCGTTCTCGCCCATCAGGGCATGCACGCTGCCCCGGCGGATGCGGAGATCGACGTTGTCGAGCGCCACGACGCCCGGGAAGGCCTTGCGGACATTGCTGACCTCGAGCAGGTATTCCGCGTTGGGGACCACACCCGCCTCGCGGATCATCTTGAAGGTGTGCGGACTGAGCATCAGGCCTCTCCCATCATCGGTCGCGGCGGGCGTTCTGTGGCCCGCTTTACCGCCGGACATGTCGTGTCGATGCGGCGCCGTCTCCTTTGCCGCCAATGGCGCGTCAAGGTTGCGGGAGTGAGACCCGCGGGGGATGATGGCGATCAAGATGGTCGGGCCTCGGGACATGCCGCCGTTGCGGTCGAACGAGCGGACTAGTACGTGCCCGCCTCGGCCCACTCGAACGGCACATCGACGCGGGCGCCGACGGCCTTGCCGTCATCCTCAGCTTTATACGGTCGCCATCAAACCCTGGCTCCGCCCTTCCGACCGGACGTCGGAGCCAGTCGCGTCTACTGCATATAGGACTTGTAGTTGTCCTTGGTGACCTTCTCGAAGGGCACGTCGACGAAGGACGGCACCTTGTCGCCCTTGATGAGCGACAGTGCGGCGTCGACGGCGCCCTTGCCCTGGCCCTTGGCGTTCTGGAACACCGTTACGTAGAGGTTGCCGTTGGCCACTTCCGCGAGGCCGTCCGCGGTGGCGTCGATGCCGCCGATGCACAAGGTCTTCGGGTCGATGCCGGCCTGCTTCAAAGCCAGGATGGCGCCGATCGCCATCTCGTCGTTGTTGGCCGCGACGCCGCCGATCTTGTCGCCCGAGGTGATCCAGTTGTTCATCAGGTCGAGGGCCTTGTTGCGGTCCCATTCGGCCGTCTGCTTCTGGACGATCTTGATGTCGGGCGATTTGGCCGCCACGGCCTCGAAGGCAGCGGTGCGATCAAGCGCGCCGTTGTTGGAAAGCTGGCCCTGCATGATGACGACGTTGCCCTTGTTCTTCATGCACTTGGCGATCTCCTCGCCCTCATACGTGCCGGCGGCCTTTTCATTCGATCCCACGAAGGAGACCCCGGCCGGCAGCGTCTTGTCTTCCGGCTTGCGGTTCACGTAGACGAGCGGAATCTTGGCCGCCACGGCCAGTTGCGTCATCTTCGGCGTCGCCGAGGTGTCGACCGGGTTGACGATGATGGCGTCGACCTTCTGGGCGATGAAGTTCTGGATCTGGCTGATCTGCTTCGACGTGTCGTCATTGGCATCCTCTGCCTGCACCGTGACGCCGTTGGCCTTGGCCTCGGCATCCATGGCGTTACGCACGCTCGTCAGGAAGTTGTCGTCGAACTTGTCCATCGTGATGCCGATGGTGGTGGCCGAAGCGCTTCGCGCCATGCCGGACACCGACAGCGCCACGAGCGCCGCCGTCATCAAAAGCCTTGTCTTCATCGATCCCTCCCTTGTCCGGCTGCGCCGGATGCGTTGCCACTGGCGCCCTTGGGTGGGCGCTCGTTCGTCTTACCAGGCACGTGCGCGCGCCTGGGATGCTTCAGCGTCGCGGCTCAGCCGCGAGAGCGTCGCGGATCACCGCGATACTGGTTTCGAGCAGCCCGCGGATGTCGGCCGCGTCGGACACGCTGTCGGCAAAGGGCTCGAACGACAGAGGTCCCACGTAGCCGCCCGACACGAGGGCGCGGATCTGGCCGAGGGTGTCGAGGCGATCTCCGGCCGTGACCAGCACCCGGTGCGCGTCCTGCATGGCATCGCGCGCCACCGTGCCATCGACCACGCCCGAGATGTGCACGAGGCCCGTGCGGCCCGCAAAAACCTCGGTTTCGTCCGCCACGTGGTGGTGGAAGGTGTCATGCACGAGCCGGAACACGTCGGCGCCGCCGACGGCATCGATCGCCGCGATGGCGTCGCGCTTCAGGCGGAGCGAACATCCGGGGAACCCGAGCGGCTCCACGAGGCCGACGATCCCGGCCTGACGCAGCATCGGCGCCAGCGCCGTCAGCGCATCCCGCAGCGAAGCCGCGCGTTCTGCCGGACCCGCCTGATCGGCCGCATCGTTGAGCGGACACAGGACGATGCCCTTCGCGCCGCAGGCCGCCGCATAATCGATTAGCGTCGCGGCCAGTTGGGCGCGCTCGCGTGTCCAGATGTTGAAAGGATAAAGCGCGTTGATCGACAGGATGGTCAGGCCGCGCTTTTCGGCCTCGTGGAGGACCGTCTCGGGCAGCGTGCCGTCCGCGATCGCAACGCCCGGGAGCTCGTTCCGAAGCTCGACGTCGCCGACGCCGAGCGCCACCGCGAGATCCAGAAAATCCGTGAGGCTCGCCTTGGGCACCACGCGATGGTTGAGGGCGACGGCGTTCACAAAATCTCCCTCCGCAGAATACATTGTTGTTTTTATCTTTGAGCGGATCATGCATTCCAATTTAGGGAGCGTCAAGCGAGGATTGGAACGGTGGCTTTGCCAGGAACTGGCCAGCTGGTAGCCTGTTGAACTCTCAGGCGAGGCGGCGGCCAGAGCCACTGGGCGGCAGCTTGGCCCGACGCTGGCCGTCCCCGAGCGTTGAGTCCTGGATCGACATCGGACTATTTTGGAATGAACGGAAAGGCCGGTCTCCCGATCCGAAAGGTGCCTGCGGCGAAGCAACGGTTCGGGGTCGCGCCGGTCCGAGATCGCGGCAGGCCTGTACGACATGCGGCGGCAAGCCGGCTTCGGGCCGCATTGGGTGGATCATGACGGACACAAGCGAACGATCGGACGACACCGACGAGATCCCCCGGAACTTCGATGCCCTGCGGCAGGCGCTGATCGAGCGGAAGCGCAAGCTGCCGAAGCGCCTGGCCCAGGTCGCGGCCTTCACCATGGCCAATCCGGACGAGATCGCCTTCGGCACGGCGGCTAGCATCGCGCAGCGCGCCGCGGTCCAGCCCTCGACATTGGTCCGCTTCGCCCAGGCGCTCGGCTACCAGGGTTTTTCGGAGCTGCAATCCATCTTCCGCGAACGCCTGCGCGATCGGGTGCCCACCTATGAGGAACGCCTGCGCGCCGTGCGGGACCACTCGGATGCGGCGCTCAAGGTCGGGATCCTGTTCGAAGGCTTCGCCAATGCGGCGGAACACTCGATCCGCCACCTGCGCAACAGTTTGCGCCCCGAGACGCTCGACGATGCCGTGTCGCTGCTCGCCCCCGCCGAGACGGTCTACCTGATCGGTCAGCGCCGGTCGTTCCCGGTCACGGCCTATCTGAACTACGTGCTGGGCAAGCTCGGCGTCAAAAACGTGCTGATCGGCTCCGCCACCGGCAACGACCCGGAAACCCTGGCCTTCGCGACGCCGCGCGATGCGGCGATCGCGGTCAGCTTCACCCCCTATGCGTCGGCCACCGTCAGCTTCGCCCAGCGCATCGCGGATGGCGGAACGCCGCTCGTGGTGATTACCGACAGTCCTTTCAGCCCCCTGCTGCCGCCCGCCACGGCCTGGTTCGAGGTGGTTGAAGAAGACTTCGAAGGCTTCCGACCGATGGCCGCCACGCTGGCCCTGAGCATGGCTCTCGCGGTGGGGATCGCGGAGCGGCGGCGCGCCAGCTAGGAGCGGCCGTCCGAGTCTGGCAGGCCGCGGCACTGTCCCATGCCTGAAAGAACGCTCATTCCATGTTGATGGTTATGAGAACTCGTGTTTCATTTCCGCATCGGCGCTCGCCATCATGGTCGATCCACGGTCGGCCCAACGAGAACGAGACCGTCCCGAAGGAGGACGGCCGGAAACGCGGGGCTGCATCGCCGCACGTCCGAGCCGCGAGGGATCAACACCGTCATGTCCGCAA
The DNA here is from genome assembly GCF_033947565.1 of Lichenihabitans sp. Uapishka_5. Classification (NCBI taxonomy): domain Bacteria; kingdom Pseudomonadati; phylum Pseudomonadota; class Alphaproteobacteria; order Hyphomicrobiales; family Lichenihabitantaceae; genus Lichenihabitans; species Lichenihabitans sp. Uapishka_5. The sequence continues at coordinate 44,232 of NZ_JARPVX010000021.1, read as the reverse complement.
CGCCCGTGCTCGACGTCATCACCATCGGACGCTCGTCCGTCGACCTTTACGGCAGCCAGATCGGCGGCCGTCTCGAGGATATGGCGAGTTTCTCGAAGGCGGTGGGCGGCTGCCCCACCAACATCGCGGTCGGCACGGCGCGCCTCGGGTTAAAGAGCGGCCTCATCACCCGGGTCGGGGACGAGCACATGGGCCGCTTCATCCGCGAGCAGCTCGGCCGCGAGGGCGTGGATGTGTCGGGCGTCCACACCGACCCCGACCGGCTCACCGCCCTGGTGATCCTGGGCGTCAAGGACCAGCACACGTTTCCGCTGATCTTCTACCGCGACAACTGCGCCGACGGCGCGCTCGATGCGTCCGACATCGACGAGGCCTTCGTGGCGAGCGCCGCCGCCGTGATGGTGAGCGGCACCCATTTCGCCCGCCCCCAATCGGCAGAAGCCCAGATGCTCGCCATCCGCTATGCCAAGCAGCATGGCCGCAAGGTGGTGTTCGACGTCGATTACCGGCCGAACCTGTGGGGCCTTGCGGGCCACGGGGCCGGCGAAGCGCGCTACATCAAGTCGGGCGGCGTCACGACGCTGCTGGAACCCGTGCTGCCTTTCTGCGACGTCGTGGTCGGCACCGAAGAAGAGCTGATGATCGCCGGCGGCGCCGATGACGCGCTCGGCGCCATCCGGGCCATCCGGGCTGTCAGCGACGCCCTGATCGTCTGCAAGCGCGGCCCGATGGGCTGCGTGGTGTTCGACGGCCCGATCCCGGCGCGCCTCGAGGACGGCGTCACGGGGCCGGGCTTCCCGGTCGAGGTGCTGAACGTGCTTGGGGCCGGCGACGCCTTCATGTCGGGTTTCCTGCGCGGCTATCTGCGCGGCGAAATGCTCGAACGCTGTTGTGCCTTCGCCAATGCGGCGGGCGCCTTCGCGGTGTCGCGCCTCCTGTGCTCGGTGGAATATCCGACCTTCGCGGAGCTCAGCCATTTCTTGGACAAGGGCGTCCGCAATCCCGTGCTGCGGCACGAGGCCGACCTCAACCACATCCATTGGGCGACCACGCGCGACGCCCTGATCCCCGACCATGCCCGACCCAATACCATCATGGCCTTCGCGATGGACCACCGCATCCAGCTCGAAGCCATGGCCGACGAAGCCGGGGCGCCGCGCGACAAGATCAAGGCGCTGAAGGTGCTGGCGCTCGAGGCCACGGTGCAGGTGGCGGCCGGCCGTCCCGGCTTCGGCATGCTGCTCGACGGCACCCATGGGCAGGACGCCCTGTTCCGCGCCACCGACCAGACCCTGTGGATCGGGCGGCCGGTCGAGCTGCCCGGGTCCCGTCCGCTCGATTTCGAGGGCGACGGCTCGCTCGCGACTTTTCTCAACGACTGGCCCATGGGCCACACGATCAAGTGCCTTTGCTTCACCCGGCCGGACGACCCGGCGGCGCTGACCGAGCGCCAGGACCGCGAGCTCCTGCGCCTGCACGATGCGGCGCGGCGCGGCAACCGCGAGCTGTTGATCGAGATCATCGCGGGCAAGCACGGCCCGCTCGGCGACAACACCGTGGCAGCCACGATCCGCCGCCTGTATGGCCTCGGCATCAAGCCGGACTGGTGGAAGCTCGAAGGGCAGCCGAGTTCTGCGGCCTGGGCCGCCATCGCGGCCGCCATTGCCGACAACGACCCATTCTGCCGCGGCATCATGCTGCTCGGCCTCGACGCTCCGCTGGACGACCTCAAGGCGCAGTTCGCCGCGGCCGCGGCCTGTCCGGCCGTCAAGGGCTTCGCGGTCGGGCGCACCATCTTCGCCGAGCCGGCGCGAGCCTGGCTCGCGGGCCGGATGGACGACGCGGCGGTCCGCGACGCGATGGCGGCCCGGTTCGCGCAGCTCGTCGACGCCTGGCAGGCCGTGCGGCCGGTCTGACCGCATCACCACGCGCAAGAAGAACTCGGGGACGGGAACCACAGCATGGGCACGATCCGGCTGACCGCCGCACAGGCCATGGTCAAATACCTCGGCCAGCAGATGACCGACATCGACGGCGAAACGATGCCGCTCTTCGCCGGCATCTGGGCCATCTTCGGCCATGGCAACGTGTCCGGCATGGGCGAGGCGCTTTATGGCGCCCGCGACACGTTTCCGACCTTCCGGGCCCACAACGAGCAGGCGATGGCCCACAGCGCCATCGCCTTTGCCAAGGCGTCGCGCCGCCGCCGCATGATGGCCTGCACCACATCGATCGGCCCGGGCGCCACCAATCTCGTCACCGCCTGCGCGCTCGCCCACGTCAACCGGCTGCCCGTGCTGCTGATCCCCGGCGACGTCTTCGCCAACCGCCGCCCCGATCCGGTGCTGCAGCAGGTCGAAGCCTTCCACGACGGCACCGTTTCGGCGAGCGACTGTTTTCGCCCCGTGTCCCGCTACTTCGACCGCATCACCCGGCCCGAGCAGGTCATGCCGGCGCTCGAACGCGCCCTGCAGGTGCTGACCGATCCCGCCGAATGCGGCCCCGCCACCTTGAGCTTCTGCCAGGACGTGCAGGCCGAGGCCTACGATTATCCCGAGCGCTTCTTCGAGCCCCGCATGCGCCGCATCCGGCGCCCGCCCCCCGATCCCGTGGAACTGGCCGAGGCGGTGGCGGCGCTGCGGGGCGCCAGGAGACCGGTGCTGGTTGCGGGCGGCGGCGTGCTCTACAGCGCGGCCGAGCCCGAGCTCGCGCGCTTCGCCGAGCGCCACGGCCTGCCGGTGCTCGAAACCCAGGCCGGCAAGTCGGCGCTGCCCGACCCGCACCCGAACTGCATGGGCGCGGTCGGCTGCACCGGGACGGGGGCCTCCAATGCGCTCGCGGCCGAGGCCGACGTGGTGCTGGCGGTCGGCACCCGGCTTGCGGATTTCACCACCGGCTCGGCGACGCTGATCGGCAATCCGGACGCCACGGTCGTGATGCTCAACGTGCAGAGCTTCGATCTCGGCAAGTTCGGCGCCTTGCCGCTGATGGCGGACGCCAAGGTCGGCCTCGCGGCCCTGTCGGCGGCGCTTGGCGACCACGCGGCACCGGCCGACTGGACGGCCCGCATGGGGCACGAGAAGGCGCGCTGGGCCGAGGTGGCCTCGACCTATACGGCCCCGACCAACGCGGCGCTGCCGTCCGACGCCCAGGTGATCGGGGCCGTGCAGCGGGCCGGCCAGCCGTCCGACGTGGTGGTCTGCGCCGCGGGCGGCCTGCCGGGAGAGCTGCACCGGCTGTGGAAGACCGGCGACGCGCTCGGCTACCACATCGAATACGGGTATTCCTGCATGGGCTACGAGATCGCGGGCGGCCTCGGGGTCAAGATGGCGCTGCCCCACCGCGAGGTGATCGTCATGGTGGGCGACGGCTCCTACCTGATGCTGAATTCCGAGATCGCGACTTCGGTAATGCTCGGCCTCAAGCTGACGATCGTGCTGCTCGACAATGGCGGCTACGGCTGCATCAACCGGTTGCAGCAGGAATGCGGCGGCGCGCCGTTCAACAACATGCTGGCCGACAGCCGGCACGTGACGCTGCCGGCCATCGACTTCGTGGCCCATGCCCGGAGCCTCGGGGCCGAAGCCCGAAAGGTCGCGAACCTCGGCGAGCTCGAAGCGGCCTTTGCGGAGGCGAGGGCTGCCAGTGTCACCCAGGTGATCCTGATCGACACCGATGCGGGCCCCTCGACGGAAGCGGGCGGCTTCTGGTGGGACGTGGCGGTGCCGCAGGTCTCGGTGCGCCCCGAGGTCGAAAAGGCTTATGAAGGCTATGAGCGCCAGCGCGGCCTCCAGCGCGCCGTCAACTGATCGAGAAAGACGTTTCATCCATGACAATCCGCATCGGCGCCAACCCGATTGGCTGGTCGAACGACGACCTGATCGAGATCGGCGGCGCCACGCCGCTCGAGACCTGCCTCAGCGAGGCCCGCGAGGCCGGCATCGTCGGCATGGAACTCGGCAACAAGTTCCCCCGGGAGCCCGCGGCCCTGAAGGCGGCGCTGGAGCCCTATGGCATGCGCTGCATCGGTGGCTGGCACTCGATCGAGCTTCTGCGCCGCTCGCCGGCCGAGGAGTTCGCGGCCGCCAAGCCCCACCGCGACCTGCTGAAGGCGATGGGAACGGACGTGTTCATCGTGTGCGAAACCTCGAACACCGTGCACGGCAGCCGCGGCACCGCCTTGTCGCGGCGTCCGATCATGGCGGCCGGCGATTGGGCACCCTACGGGGCCAAGGTCACGGACTTCGCGAGCCGCCTCGCCGACGAGGGCCTGACGCTTTGCTACCACCACCACATGGGCACGATCGTGCAGACGGAGGCCGAGATCGATGCCTTCATGGGCGCCACGAAGGCGCCGGCCAACCTGCTGCTCGACACGGGCCATGCCACCTGGGGCGGCGCCGATCCGGCGAAGCTCGCCAGAACCTATCGCGAGCGCATCACCCACGTGCATTGCAAGGATGTGCGTCTCGACAAGGCGAAGGGGGCCGAGGCCGAGGACCTGAGCTTCCTCGACGCCATTCTGGGGCAGGGGGCGGAGCTTGGCGTTTATACCGTGCCGGGTGACGGCTCGGTCGATTACACGGCCGTGTTCAAGGCGCTCACGGGTTATTCGGGCTGGGTCGTGCTCGAGGCCGAGCAGGATCCCGTCAAGGCCGATCCGCTCACCTATGCCAGGAAGGGCGTCGCACACCTCAAGGCCTGCCTCGCCGAGGCCGGTCTGCCCTAAAGGCTGTCAGGCCGCCGATCACGAGGAATCGCGAAAGTCTGTCTGGTTCAGCAAGAACCCAGACGGACTCCAAGCTTCGGAGTTCCGTTCATGCCCGCCTCACCCCTGCTGGTTCGTCCCTCGCCACCCGACGCCGACGGTCGCATCCATGCGGTCACGCCGGCCAGCGCCGGCTGGACCTATGTGGGGTTCGAGGTCTACGACCTCGCGCCCGGCCAGGCGCTGCGGCGCCACACCGGCGACCAGGAGGCCTGCATCGTGGTGTTGACCGGCCGGGTCATGGCGCGCGCCGGGGAAACCGACTTCGGACCCATCGGCGGGCGGGCGAGCGTCTTCGAGGGGCCGGGCTGGTCGCTTTACGTGCCGGCCCGCTCGGCCTGGGAGGTGACGGCCGAAGGACCGGCCGAAGTGGCGGTGTGCCTGGCACCCGCCAAGGGCACCCTGCCGGCGCGGGTGATCCCCCCAACCGAAGTCGGCGAGGAAACGCGCGGGGTGGGCGCCAACACCCGCCACGTCCGCAACATCCTGCCCGACGCGAGCCCCCATGCCGAAAGCCTGCTGGTGGTCGAGGTGGTGACGCCCGCCGGCCACTGGTCGAGCTACCCACCCCATAAGCACGACCAGGATAACCTGCCGCACGAAAGCCAGCTCGAGGAAACCTACTACCACCGCCTCAACCCGCCGCAGGGCTACGGCATGCAGCGCGTTTATACCGACGACCGCTCGCTCGACGAATCGGTGAGCTTCGCCGACCGCGACGTGGTGCTGGTGCCGAAAGGCTACCATCCGGTCGGCGCCCCGCATGGCTACGACCTGTTCTACCTCAACGTCATGGCCGGACCGACACGCATCTGGCGCTTCCACAACGACCCGGCCCACGCCTGGATGCTGGGCTGAGGCGGGAAGGGCGGCACGCTGCGACGGACAAGTTGGGTCTGGCCGCCGCCCGTCTCCTCGGAGTAGCAGGCTGACGCCCATCCTCGATGAGCTTGACGCCGCCCTCGGCGCACCCTGAATCAGGGCTCGACGCGAAGCCCTGGAGCGAACCCAGCCATGCCGTTCCGATGCGACATCCCTGCGGTGCCGACCGTGCAACTCGACGACGACGTGGCCCGCGTGACGCGTTGGGATTTCGCCCCCGGGGCTGTCACGGGCTGGCATGAGCATGGCTGGCCGTATTTCGCCACCATGCTGGTGGCCGGTACGCTGCGGGTCGATGACGGCACCAAGGTCACGGACGTCCCACTCGAGGCGGGCCATTCCTACCGGCGCCCGTCTGGCATCCAGCATGACGTGATGAACGGCTCGCCCCACCCCATCGCCTTCGTGGAGATCGAGGTCAAGCAGCCCGCGCGTCTGTAGGTCGGGAGGACGGGACCTCGACACGGATCGAGGTCATCGGCCCGATCATCGGGCATCCAACCCCACGGGGCCGTCATGAAGCCGTCGCTGTTCTGCCTACCCATGGCGAAACGGGGCTAACGGCATCCATGGCTGCGCAAGCCTGGATGCCGCTCACGCGTCCGTTTCAGAACGGGGAATCAGGGTAGTAGAACTCCTTCGCATTTGCCTTCGTGACCAGGGTTGCATCCATGATGTAGCGGCCGCGCACCGGGATCTGGTCGTAGAAGTTGGCAACCGTCAGCTCCATCGCGGTCGCGATCATGGCCGGCGGGTAAAGCACGTCGACCGGGATCATGGCGTCGCCGTCCGCCACGCGCTTCACCATGTCTTTCATGCCGGCGCCCCCGACGACGAATTGGACGTCGCTGCGCTTGGCTTGCTTGATGGCCTCCAGCACCCCGACCGCCATGTCGTCATCCTGGCACCACACCGCATCGATCTTGGGAAACTTCGCGAGGTAGTCCTGCATCACCTTGAAGGCATCGTCGCGAGACCAGTTGCCGAACTGCTTGTCGAGCACCTTGAGGCCGCTGCCGGCGATCGCCGCGTCGAAGCCTTTTTGGCGCTCCTCGTCGATCACGATCGGCAGCCCGCGGATCACAACAACCTGGCCGCTGGGGAGCTTGCCCTTCATATATTCGCCGGCCACGCGGCCGACGTCCGGGTTGTTGCCGGCCACGTACAGATCCTGGATGGTGGGATCCGACAAAGCCCGGTCGACCACGGTCACGAACACGCCCTTGTTCTTCACCTGGCGGAGCGGATCGGTCAGCTCGTCGGAGTTCTGTGGCAGGGTGACGAGCGCGTCGATGCCCTGTGTGGTAAGGTCCTCAAGGGCGTTCGCCTGTGAGGCGCCGTCGGGCGAGGTCTTCACGATGATCTTTAGGCCCGGGTGACGCGCTTCCAGCAGCGCCTTGGCCCGTTCGGCCTGGAACACCACGCCACCAGTCCAGCCGTGGTCGGCGGCCGGAATCGACACCGCCACGGTGACGGTCTTGGTTTGCGCCTGGGCCGCGGTTGCGCCCAGCACAAGAACTGCGACCGCGCAGGTCCTCAACAATCGATCCATCTGATTCATCTCCCTGCGGGCCGTGTCTCGGGTGCCGGCCCTTGCCCCGCGCGAACCCTTCGCGCTTGATCCTGGCCGCGTCTTATGCGCGGTTCCGGTTGCTCAACGACCGTTGCACCAGCATCGCCACGATGATGATCGTGCCCTGTACGGCGCCGATAAGGTATTCGCTGACGAAGCTCGACAGCACCATGATGTTGCCGACGATCTCGAGCAGCAGGGCGCCGCACAGCGTCCCCCAAACACGTCCGACGCCGCCCCGCAGGGCCGTGCCGCCCACCACCACGGCTGTGATGGCCTGCAGTTCCCACAGGAGGCCCGTCGTTGCGGTCGCGGCGCCGAGGCGCGGCACGTAGACCATCACGGCCACCGCGACGCAGAGCCCCTGCACCACATAAGCGACCGTGCGCACGCGGTTGATCGGGATGCCGGAATAGCGTGCCACATCCTCGCTCGAGCCGACCGCCAGGAGGTGGCGGCCGAACGCCGTTTTGTAGAGCACGAAGGCGCCCACGGCCGTGATGGCCAGGATCAGGGCGATCGGGAGCGGCACCCCGCCGACACTGCCGAAATAAACGGGGCGGTACAGCGTCCGCAGGTCTTGCGACTTCATGGCGATCGAGCCGCCATTGGCGAGCCAGATCGTCAGCGCGCGGAAGATCCCCATCGTGCCGAGCGTTGTGATGAACGGTTCGATCCGCCCAACCGTTGTGACAAGCCCGTTGAGGAGCCCGCACATCGAGCCGACCCCGGCGGCCAACAGCATCCCCAGCGCGAGCGTCCCCACGCCACCACCGCCGAGCTCCGTGTTCATGAACAAGATCATGACGCTGGCCACGAAGGCCGCCATGGACCCAACCGACAGGTCGATCCCGCCCGAGGCGATCACGAAAGTGGCGCCGACGCCGATGATGGCGATAAAGGCGCTCCGCGTCAGCACGTTGGCGAGGTTGCCCAAGCTCAGAAAACTCGGGCTGACAAAGGCGCCGAAGACCAGCAGGCAAGCCAGGGCCACGAAGGGCGCCGCCGCGACCCAGTCGACCCGCGGCAGGCGGGGCGGGGCGGCGGACGCGTCGCGCAGCGTGTCGGCCATGCTAGGCTCCCACCGCGACGGCCGACGTATGAACATCGGCGCCCGTGGCCAGGACCGCGATGTTGCGCTCCGTCATCGCCTCGCCCGCGAGTTCGCCGACGATGCGTCCGGCCCGCATGACGAGGATGCGGTGGCAGAGGCCGATCAGTTCCCCCATCTCCGAGGAAATCACCACGACGGCCTTGCCGGCGGCGGCGAGCTCGGCCAGCAGACGGTAGATCTGTTCCTTGGTGCCGATGTCGATGCCGCGGGTCGGCTCGTCGATCACCACCACCCGCGGCTCCCGCAGCATCATCTTGGCGAGCAGGAGCTTCTGCTGGTTGCCGCCTGAAAGCTGTCCGGCCAGCATGGTGCGGCGCCGCGCCCGGATGTCGAACCGCGCGATGGCGTCCTCCAGACCCTTTGCTTCGCGTGTGCGGCTGACCAGGATGCCGCGGCAGAACCGGTGAAGCGCCGCAAGCGTGAGATTGACGGCCAGGGGCTTGGCGAGCAGCAGGCCTTTTCCCTTGCGGTCTTCGCTCAGGTAGACGAGCCCTGCTGCAAGGCTGTCGCGCACGGAGCGGAACCACGTGGCGCGGCCCGCGAGGGTGACCCGGCCCTGTGCCGGCCGCAGGCCGAGCAGTCCCTCGAAAGTTTCGGTTCGCCCGGCGCCGATCAGGCCCGCGAAGCCGAGGATTTCGCCTGGTCGAAGCGTGAACGCGATGTCGGACGAGGCGCCGGGGACCGACAAGTCTTTGACGCAGAGAAGCGGCGTCGCCTCGGGTGGGGTGGCGCGCGGTGGGAACAACCGGGCCATGTCGCGTCCCACCATCAGATGCGCCATGTCGAGCGGCGTAAGCGTCCCGCCGGGCAGCGTCGCAACATGTTTGCCGTCACGCAGCACCGTCACCACGTCGGCGATGGCGGCGACCTCCGGCAGCCGGTGGGAAATGTAGAGCACCGCCACGCCATCGCGCTTGAGCTCGCCGATGATGTTGAGCAGCGCTTCCGTTTCATGCGGTGTCAGTGAGGCGGTGGGCTCGTCGAGGACGATGACCCGCGGCCGTCCCGCCAGCGCCCGTGCGATCTGAACGAGCTGACGCTGAGCGATCGACAAGCGTGCGACCGTTTGCCGAGGATCGATGGCGGCCCCGAGCCGTTCGACGGCCCCGGCAGCCAGCCGGTTCATGGCCCGGTCGTCCAGGACCAGGCCGTGGCGTAGCTCGCGGCCCATGAAGATGTTCTGCGCCACGGTCAGGTCAGGCGCCAGGAGGATCTCCTGATGCACCAGCACGATACCCCGTTGCTCGGCATCGACGGGGCCGCGGAACGCCACGGTGGCTCCATTGAGGTGGATCGCCCCGCGGGTCGGCGCCAGATACCCGGACAGGAGCTTCATCAGAGTCGACTTGCCGGCGCCGTTCTCACCGATCACGGCATGGACTTCGCCTGACCGCAGCTCGAGCCCGATGTCGGTCAGAACCTCGACTGGGCCGAACTGCATGGCGAGCCCGCGCGCCTCGAGCACGGGCGCGGGGTTGTGTCGTTCGATCGAGACCGCATCCGCGGTTGCGCCAACCGTCAAATGCCTTCCTCCCCAGGACGCCTGCGAACATTGCGCAGGTAGTGCGGTCGTCGCCCGAAACGCGCGACCTTAGCCTCAATGATGAAACCGTTTTCATCGAACGTCAACTCTGCTATGCGTTTGCGGTAGGGCGCACGGCGGGGCAGTGGAGAAACCTTGAGCGACGGGCGGACAGCCACGATGCGACAGGTCGCGGAACGCGCCGGGGTGGCTCTGGCGACCGTCAGCCGCGCTTTCAGCGCGCCCACGAAACTGTCCCCCGCTACCCTGCGGCGCATCGAGCAGGCGAGCGAGGACCTTGACTACACGGTGAACCTGAATGCCCGCGCGCTTCGCGGGCAGGGCAGTGGCGTCATCCTGGTTTTGTTGCCCGACATCGGCAATCCGTTCTTCTCCCTGCTGCTGAAGGGCATCGAGGAAGGCGCGCGCGAGGCCGGGCAGGCCGTGCTGATTGGTGATACCGCAGGCGAACCGGCCTTGCGCGAACGCTCGGCCCTGCAGGTCCAGGCCCGTGCGGCCGATGCGCTGATCCTGCTCGATGGGCAGGTGCCTTTCGCGGCGGGGTCGCGTGGGCGGGCGCGTTTGCTGCGTGCTCCTGTGGTGGCGGTCAGCGAGCGCGTGCGGGACGAGGTTGTGCCCTATGTGGGCATCGACAATGTGGCCGCGGCCCGGGACGTCGCGACGCTGCTGGCCGATGCCGGGCACCAACACGTCGCCCATATCGGAGGACCGGATGGCAGCAGTTTGTCGGCCGAGCGCGCCGAAGGCTTTCGGGCTGGCGCGGCCGCCCGGGGCCTGTCGATCCTCGGCACCGTCGTCGGGCGTTTTACCACCGAGTCCGGCCGCAAGGCCGCCGAGGCGATCCTGTCCTGGCCCCAGCGCCCCACGGCGGTCTTCGCGGCCAGCGACGAGATGGCGATGGGCTTTATCGCAGCCGCGCAAGCCCGTGGCGTGAGCGTGCCGGACGAAATCGCAGTGGTCGGCTTCGACGATATCGCATTTTCCGAGCTGTTCGCGCCCGCGCTCACCACGGTGCGCCAGCCCCGCCATGCCATGGGCCGCGCGGCGGCCGATCTGGTGGTGCGTTGGCGTGCCGGAAGCCGGCGCTCGGTCATCCTCCCGCATGAGGTCGTCATGCGGGACAGTTTCGGCCCACCGCGGCGGCGATGATCGATGGCGCACACAGCAAGAGGACGCTCATGCCCACCACGCTGAAAGGCCCCGGCCTGTTCCTGGCGCAGTTCGCCGGCGACGCCGCGCCATTCGACTCCCTCGACGCCATCTGCGGCTGGGCGGCCGGCCTGGGCTACAAGGGCGTCCAGATCCCGAGCTGGGATCTTCGGCTGTTCGACCTCGGTAAGGCGGCCGAGTCGAAGACCTATTGCGACGAGGTTGCCGGAACGGTGGCGGCCCACGGTCTCGCAATCACCGAATTATCGACCCATCTCCAGGGCCAGCTCGTCGCGGTCAATCCGGCCTTCGACGCCGCCTTCGACGCCTTTGCGCCCGCCGCAGTCCACAACAACCCGAGCGCGCGCCAGGCCTGGGCGGTAGAGCAGGTGAAGCGCGCCGCCAAGGCGTCGCGCCACCTCGGGCTCAAGGCCAGTGTGTCCTTCACGGGTGCCCTTGCCTGGCCGTTCGTCTACCCCTGGCCGCAACGGCCTGCCGGGTTGATCGAAACGTCGTTCGCCGAGCTCGCCCGACGCTGGGTGCCGATCTTCGACGCCTATGACGAGGCCGGTTGCGACATCGGCTTCGAACTGCATCCGGGCGAGGACGTGTTCGACGGCGTCACCTTCGAGCGCTTCCTGGCGGCGGCCGGCAACCACCCGCGCTGCGCCATCAACTACGACCCATCGCATTTCGCGTTGCAGGGCCTCGACTACCTCGCCTTCATCGACATCTACCATGAACGCATCAAGGCATTTCACGTGAAGGATGCCGAGTTCAACCCGGACGGGCGGCAAGGCTTCTACTCGGGTTTCCAGCCATGGATCGACCGGGCGGCCCGGTTCCGCTCGCTGGGCGACGGGCAGGTCGACTTCGGCGGCATCTTCTCCAAGCTGGCGCAGCATGGTTATGACAGCTGGGCGGTGCTCGAATGGGAATGCTGCCTCAAGCACCCGGAGGATGGGGCCCGCGAGGGTGCCGCGTTCATTGCGTCCCACATGATCCGCGTCACCGAAAAGGCTTTCGACGATTTTGCTGGAGCGGCCCCCGACGAAGAGCGCAACCGCCGCATGCTTGGCATCGACTGACCGCGGACGGCCGGGGCGCGGCTCCGATCTCGTTCATCGGATAGCAACCCGCCGATGCGTAGGATGATCGCAGGCGCGTCGTCCGCGTACCGCTATCGTGTTGGCGGATGGGCGGCGCGCCACGGCCTCCGAAATCCCAACCCCTGTCGCCGCTTTCGCACGGATTGCCCTCACAGCCCTGACCCTGCTGGCGTCCTGGCCTATATGGTTGGGTCAGGAGTGCACATGAAAACCTATACCTATCAAATCGGCGAGGGGCCCGGTGACGACATCACCAAGCTGATCCACGCGGAACAGGTTTACGCCGACAGCCTGGGCGAGGCCGTGGACAAGGCCAAGGCAATCACGCGGGCGCGGCCGGCCCGTGCGAACGAAACCACCGTGTGCCTGGTGCTGGGGGAGAACACCGAGCCGGTCTGGTTTCACACCACCGACGAGATCCGGGCTGGCGATGAGCGCCTTGCCGTCGAGGGCCGGGATGGGGTGTCGTAACGTCGGCTTTGTCGATAGATCGGGCGCGCGCCGCCCGGCGCCGTCAGCCAGCCATGCGATAATCGAATCCGAGTTGCACCGGCGCGCTTGGGGCGCGCTCGTGTAGCGCGGCCGCGAGATGCGGGTCGATGTCGAGATCCTGGCGGATCAGCCCGTGCGACCATCGCTGACGCGCGCGTGGCCGCTGCCAAGGCGGGCAGTCGACGATCGGATACCAGCACACCCCGGCCATCGTGGCGCCGCGCGCTTCGGCGGCGGCGACCTCGGCCAGGATGTGGCGCAGCCAATCCCCCTTGGTCCAGCCTGGGTGGCGGCCGTGGTGGCCCGGGTGGCCGTCGTGCCAGCTCGTTTCCGACACCATGATCGGCAGCCCGTAGCGGCGGGCGGTCTTGTTCAGCACCTTGCGCAGCGCCGTGCGGGCCGTGTGCGGGTAATAATTGACGCCGACCACATCGACCAGGCCCGCCCCGACGAGCGCGTCGGTGGCGGCGAACTGGCGTTCGCCGATGCCGGTGATCGGATCGGTGGACAGGATGCGGACGTCTGAGTGGTGATCCCTGGCGACGCGGGCCATGGTCACGGCCAGCGCGACCGCCTCGTGATGGGGCATGCCGCAGAGCGCCGGATACAGCGCCGGCTCGTTCACCGGACAGATCCAGAGCGGCGCCGACGGGTCGGCCGCCGCGACGGCCCGGCGCGCATGCGCGACCGCATCCTCGGGCGGATCGAAGTGGTTCAGGTCCCAGATGACGGTCATGCCGGCGCGCTGCGCGGCCCGCAGCCGCGGGCCCGGCTCGTGGCGCCACGGCAGGCCGTCGCGGGCCCGGACGAGGCCGTGCGCCTGCGCGATCCCGTAGTGCCGCTCCATGTGGTCGTCCGGCAGGTGGCGCGTCGTGGCCAGAAGATCGTGCCCGTTCCAGCCGAGCCGGCCACATTCGAAGCCTGCGATCACCTCCACCATTGGCCGCTTCGACTCTCCCTACCCGAGCGCCGACCCTAGCCGGGAGCTCCGCCCGGAGGAAGGGATGCGGCCTGCGGCAAAGGTCGTCGATGTTTCGGTCTCACCATGGCGCCACGCTCGGCCGAGCGTCCGGCGGCGACACCAGCGAACGCAGCCTCGGACGGGGCGCATGCGCCCAGGCCCGATCGGCTCCGCCACTGACCTGGCCAAGCCTCACAGGGCCGCCCGCACGGCCGCCATGGTGGTGTGGAATCGTGGCGCGATCGCGTCGCGGCGGATGTGCTGTCCCTGCTCGACGAGGCGTCGGCCCCGCACCCAAACCCGGTCCACCGTCACGTCGCCGACGAAGATCCAATGGTCGAGCATCGCCTCGGTCGACACATAGGGCGCGGCGCTCCGGTCGAGCGCCACGAGGTCGGCCGACGCACCCACCGCGAGGCCGCCCGGGGCGCCGAGCGCCTGTTCGCCGCCCGTGATCGCCCGCCCGAACAGGGCCTCGCCGGTTGATCCTCCGGGCACGGCCACGACGTTGCGGCGGCGCGTGGCAAGACGCTGCGAATATTCCAGCTGCCTGAGTTCGCCCGCCACGGAGATCGAGACGTTCGAGTCCGATCCCACGCCGAAGCCGCCGCCCGCTTGAAGGAAGCGCGCCGGAAAGATGCCGTCGCCGAGGTTGGCTTCCGTGATCGGGCAAAGCCCGACGGTCGCGCCGCGCGCCACGGTGGCCAGCACTTCGGCTTCGGTCATCTGGGTCGCGTGGATCAGGCACCAGCGCGGATCGACGGGGGCGTGATCGAGCAGCCATTCGACCGGTCGCGCGCCCGACCAGGCGAGGCAATCCTCGACCTCCCTTACCTGTTCGGCGACGTGGATGTGGATCGGGCCGTCCGGGTGGAGAACCAGCAGCTCGGCCAGTTGCGCCGGCGTCACGGCCCGGAGGCTGTGGGGCGCGAGGCCGAGGATGGCGCCGGGCACGGAGGCCAACCAGTCCCGGCAGCGCCCCACGAGCCGGCCGTAGGCGTCCGGCGAATGGATGAAGCGGCGCTGTTCGGGCAGCGGTGCCTGCCCGCCAAACCCGGATTGGGCGTAGAAGACGGGCAGCAGCGTCAGCCCGATGCCGGTTTCCTGGCTCGCCGCGACGATGCGCCCGGCGAGTTCGGCGGGATCGGCATAGGGCGAGCCGTCCCGGTCGTGGTGGAGATAGTGGAACTCCCCGACGCGACCGAACCCCGCTTCCAGCATCTCCATGTAAAGGTGCTCGGCGACGGCCTGCATCTGGTCCGGCGTCATGGTCAGGGCCACGTGATACATGGCCTCGCGCCAGCTCCAGAACGAGTCGGCCCCGGCCCCGCGGCGCTCGGCCAAGCCCGCCATGGCGCGCTGGAAGGCGTGGCTGTGCAGGTTCGGCATGGCCGGAACCAGGGTCGTGACCCGCTCGTCGCCCGCCCGGGGCTCGACCCCCGTCTCGATCGCCCCGATCGTGCCGTCCGCGACCGTGATGCGGACCTTGTCGGCCCAGCCCTCATCGATCAGCGCCGAATCCGCATGGATGGTCGTCATTCGGGTCTCCATCACGATCGCCACGGCCACCTGCCGCGCTCGGAGGCGCTTGCCAACTTTCGTTCAATGTCTATACATATAGCGAGATCAGGAAAAGGCCGCTCATGCAAGAGTTCGCTGCGCTCGGACAGGCCGCCGATGCCCCGCCGGACGGCTACGTGCTGCGCCGGGCGAGGCTCGCGACCCTCGCCGGGGGGGAGGGGCCGCTCGGCCTCGTCGAGGATGGCGCCCTCGTGATCCGGCACGGCCGGATCGCCTATGCGGGACCGGCCGGGGCGATGCCGGCGAATCTTGGCGACGGCCTGCCGGATTATGACCTCGAAGGCCGCTGGGTGACGCCGGCGATGGTCGATTGCCACACCCATCTGGTGCATGGCGGCGAGCGTTCGCGCGAATTCGAGATGCGGCTCGAGGGGGCCAGCTACGAGGCGATCGCGCGGGCCGGCGGCGGCATCGTGGCCTCCGTGGCGGCGACGCGTGCCCTGGGGGTCGAGGCGCTGGTCGCGGCCGCGTTGCCGCGGCTCGACGCGTTGCTGCGGGAAGGCGTGTCGACGGTCGAGGTCAAGTCCGGTTATGGGCTCGATATCGACACCGAGCTCAGGATGTTGCGGGCCGCCCGGGCACTCGGCCGGGCGCGGCCGGTGCGCATCGTCACCACCTGGCTCGCGGCCCATGCGGTACCGGCGGAATACAAGAACCGCACCGCCGCCTATCTCGACGCCGTGGTGCTGCCGGGGCTCGATCGAGCCCATGCGGAAGGCCTCGTCGATGCGGTCGACGGCTTTTGCGAGGGCATCGCCTTTTCGACGGACGAGATCGCCCGCGTTTTCACCCAGGCACGTGGGCTTGGCCTGCCGGTGAAGCTGCATGCCGAGCAATTGTCCGAGCGTGGCGGCGCGGCGCTCGCGGCCTCTTTCGGGGCGCTGTCGGCCGATCATCTCGAATATCTCAGCCCGGCGGGGGTCGCGGCCCTGCGGACGGCTGGCACGGTGGCGGTGCTGTTGCCCGGGGCCTATTATGCGCTTCGTGAACCCCAGGCACCGCCCGTCGTGGCGCTCCGCGCCGCCGGCGTGCCGATGGCGCTCGCCACGGATTGCAATCCCGGCACGTCGCCGCTCACATCCCTGCTGCTGACCATGAACATGGGCGCCACGTTGTTCGGCATGACGGTGGCCGAATGCCTCGCCGGCACGACCCGCGAGGCCGCCCGCGCGCTGGGGCTCCAGGGCGAGACCGGCACGCTCGAGGCGGGCAAATCCGCCGACCTGGCGATCTGGGACATCAACGGCCCGGCCGAGCTCGTCTACCGCATGGGCTTCAACCCGCTCCATGCGCGCGTCTTCAAAGGAACGAGGTGCCTTCCATGAGCCTGACCCTGCAGCCCGGCCGCGTTCCGCTGCACGTGCTCGAACAGCTTTACCGCGACGGCACCGCGGTGAAGCTCGATGCCGGCTGCGACGCGGCGATCCGCAAGGCTGCCGAACGCATCGCCGCCATCGCGGGGGGCGATGCGCCCGTCTACGGCATCAACACCGGCTTCGGGAAGCTCGCCTCGATCCGCATCGCGCCCGGTGACGTCGCCACCCTGCAGCGCAACCTGATCCTGTCGCATTGCTGCGGCATCGGATCCTTGCTCGAGCCGGCCACGGTGCGGCTCGTGATGGCGCTGAAACTCATCTCGCTCGGCCGGGGCGCTTCCGGGGTGCGGCTTGAGCTCGTGCGCCTGATCGAGGCCATGCTGGAAAAGAACGTGATCCCGGTGATCCCTGGGCAGGGCTCCGTCGGGGCGAGCGGCGATCTGGCGCCGCTGGCCCATCTGGCGGCCGTGATGATCGGCGAAGGCGAAGCGATCCTCGACGGCACGCGCATGCCCGCCGCCGAGGCGCTGCGCCGTGCCGGGCTCGCGCCCGTGGTGCTGGCCGCCAAGGAAGGCTTGGCGCTGATCAACGGCACGCAGGTCTCCACCGCGCTGGCGCTCGTCGGCTTGTTCCGGGCCGCCCGGGCGCTTCGCACGGCCTTGGTCACCGGGGCGTTGTCGACCGATGCCGCGATGGGTTCCTCGGCGCCCTTCCATCCCGAGATCCAGGCGCTGCGCGGCCACCAGGGGCAGATCGATGCCGGCGCCGCCCTGCGGGCGCTGCTGGCCGACTCGCCGATCCGCGCCAGCCATGTCGAAGGCGACGAGCGCGTCCAGGACCCGTATTGCATCCGCTGCCAGCCGCAGGTGGTGGGCGCCTGCCTCGACATCCTGCGCCAGGTGGCCCGCACGCTCGAGATCGAGGCCAATGCGGTCACCGATAACCCGCTCGTGCTGTCGGATGGCGCCGTCATCTCGGGCGGTAACTTCCATGCCGAGCCGGTCGCCTTCGCGGCCGATCAGATCGCCCTCGCGATCTGCGAGATCGGTGCCATCGCGCAACGCCGGATCGCGCTGCTGGTCGATCCCGCGCTGTCGTTCGGCCTGCCGGCCTTTCTGGCCAAGGCGCCCGGCCTCAACTCCGGCCTGATGATCGCCGAGGTGACGTCGGCGGCGCTGATGAGCGAGAACAAGCAGATGGCCCATCCGGCCTCGGTCGATTCGACGCCGACCTCGGCCAACCAGGAGGACCACGTGTCCATGGCGTGCCACGGCGCCCGTCGCCTGATGCTGATGACCGACAACCTGTTCGGTATCCTGGGCATCGAGGCCATCACGGCCGCCCAGGGCGTCGAGCTGCGCGGGCCGTTGCGGACAAGCCCGGAGCTCGAGAAGGCGCTCGGGGCGATCCGGGCCGTCATTCCGTCGCTCGATGTCGACCGCTATCTCGCGGGCGACATCGCCCAGGCCGCCGCGCTTGTGGCCGATGGCGTCATCGAGGCGAGCTTGTCGCCGAACCTGCTTCCAAGCCTGCTGCCAAGCCCCGAGGCGGCGCGATGAGCCCGGTCGAGGTCGCGGAAGGCGGTTCGCCGGTCATCCTGGCGTTCCCCCATACGGGAACGTGGGTTCCGGCGGAGATTGCGGCGCGGTTGAACCCCGAGGGTCTCGGGCTGCGCGACACCGACTGGCACATCGAGCGGCTTTACGACGGGCTGCTGCCCGATGCGACCACGGTGCGGGCGACGTTCCACCGCTACGTGATCGATGCCAACCGGGACCCGTCCGGCACCAGTCTTTATCCAGGGCAGAACACCACCGCGCTGGTTCCGACCACCACCTTCGACGACGCGCCGATCTGGCGCGACGGGGCCGCCCCCGATGCGGCCGCCATCGCCGACCGGGTGGCGCGCTTCCACGCGCCCTATCATGCGGCCTTGGCGGCCGAGATCGCGCGCGTCAAGGCCCGGCACGGCGTGGCGGTGGTGTACGATTGCCATTCCATCCGCTCGCGAGTGCCGTTCCTGTTCGATGGCACGCTGCCGGACTTCAACATCGGCACCGATGGCGGACGCACCTGCGATCCCACCATTGAGGCCGTCGCGGTTGCGGCCTGCCGGGAGGCCGCCGGGACTACGAGCGTCCTCAACGGCCGCTTCCGGGGCGGCTGGACGACGCGGCACTACGGCCACCCCGAGGCGGGCGTGCATGCCATCCAGATGGAACTGGCGCAAAGTTCGCATCTCGAAACGGAGGTGCCGCCCTTCGCCCTCGATTCCGCCAAGGCCGCGCGCCTGCGCCCGGTCCTGCAAACCCTCCTGACGCGCCTCGCCACCGTGGCCGCAACCCTGAGCTCCCTGCCATGACCAACACGCGCCACAACATCCGCACGGTCCGGGCCGCGACCGGCACGGAGCTGACGGCGAAGAGCTGGCTGACCGAGGCGCCGCTCCGCATGCTGATGAACAACCTCGACCCCGACGTCGCCGAGAACCCGAACGAGCTCGTGGTCTATGGCGGCATCGGCCGGGCGGCGCGTACCTGGGAGGATTTCGACCGCATCGTCGCGACGTTGCGCACGCTCGAAGCCGACGAAACGCTGCTGGTGCAGTCCGGCAAGCCGGTGGGGGTGTTCCGCACCCACGCGGATGCGCCGCGCGTGCTGATCGCCAACTCGAACCTCGTGCCCCATTGGGCCACCTGGGATCACTTCCACGAGCTCGATCGCGCCGGGCTGATGATGTACGGCCAGATGACGGCCGGCTCCTGGATCTATATCGGCACCCAGGGCATCGTGCAGGGCACCTACGAAACCTTCGTGGAAGCGGGCCGCCAGCATTACGGCGGCAGCCTGCAGGGCCGCTGGATTCTGACCGGCGGCCTCGGCGGCATGGGCGGCGCGCAGCCGCTCGCGGCCGTGATGGCCGGGGCCTGCTGTCTCGCGATCGAGTGCAACCCGGATTCGATCGATTTCCGCCTGCGCACCCGCTATGTCGATGCCAAGGCGACGAGCCTCGACGAGGCCCTGGCCATGATCGAGCGCTGGACGGCGGCCGGCGAAGCCAAGTCGGTCGGCCTGCTCGGCAATGCCGCTGAAATCCTGCCTGAGATGGTGCGTCGCGGCATCCGGCCCGACATCGTCACCGACCAGACCTCGGCCCATGATCCGATCAACGGCTACCTGCCGATCGGCTGGACCATGGCGGAATGGAAGACCAAGCGCGACACCGACCCCAAGGCCGTGGAACAGGCCGCCCGCGCTTCGATGCGCACCCATGTCGAGGCCATGCTGGCCTTCCATGCGGCCGGCGTGCCGACGATCGACTACGGCAACAACATCCGGCAGGTCGCCAAGGATGAAGGGCTCGCCAACGCCTTCGCGTTTCCGGGCTTCGTGCCGGCCTATATCCGCCCGTTGTTCTGCCGCGGCATCGGCCCGTTCCGCTGGGCGGCGCTGTCGGGCGATCCGGAGGACATCTACAAGACTGACGCCAAGGTGAAGGAGCTTCTGCCCGACAACCACCACCTGCACCGCTGGCTCGACATGGCCCGCGAGCGCATCAGCTTCCAGGGCCTGCCGGCGCGCATCTGCTGGGTGGGCCTGGGCGACCGGCACCGGCTCGGCCTCGCCTTCAACGAAATGGTGCGCAACGGCGAGTTGAAGGCGCCACTGGTGATCGGGCGCGACCACCTCGATTCGGGCTCGGTCGCTTCGCCGAACCGCGAAACCGAGGCCATGAAGGACGGCTCGGACGCGGTGTCGGATTGGCCGCTCCTCAACGCGCTGCTGAATTGCGCGTCGGGCGCCACCTGGGTGTCGCTGCACCATGGCGGCGGCGTCGGCATGGGGTTTTCGCAGCATTCCGGCATGGTGATCTGCTGCGACGGCACCGAGGAGGCCGACAAGCGGATCGGTCGCGTCCTGTGGAACGACCCTGCCACAGGCGTGATGCGCCATGCCGATGCGGGCTATGACGACGCCCTCGATTGCGCCAAGACGCAAGGGCTGCGCCTGCCGGGTATCCTGGGCAACTGAAGCCGCGCCGCGGGCGTTTCGCGACGCCTGCGGCCTGTTGAACTAGGGAGCCGCCACAACGGGCGTCGTTGGCCCTGCGTGCGTCCGAGGAGATGCGAATGCCCCGAACCGATCGGCTCAAGCTCGGCACCTTCGTCTACACCTTCGGGTTCCATCCGGCCGCCTGGCTGCACCCCGGCAGCGACGTGAACGGCGCCAACGACATCCGCCACCTGATCCATTGCGCCAAGGTGTCGGAAGCCGCGAAGCTCGACTTCATGTTCTTTGCCGACAGCCCCGCGAGCGCGGTCGGCCAGGCGGACGCGCTCGCCCGCAACCCTACCAAGATGAACCGCTTCGAGCCGATCACCGCCATCACGGCGCTGTCGCAGCACACCGATCGCATCGGCTTCGTGGCGACGGCCTCGACGAGCTATTACGAGCCCTACAATATCGCGCGATTGTTCGCTTCGGCCGACCATCTGGCACGCGGCCGCATCGCCTGGAACGTCGTCACGTCGGATCACGACGAGACCGGCTACAACTACAACCGCGAGGGGCTGCCGCCCCATGCCGAGCGCTACGAGCGCGGCGAAGAGTTCCTCGACACCGTGTTCGGCCTTTGGGACAGCTTCGAGGACGACGCGCTGCTGCTCGACCGTCAGTCCGGCCTTTACCACGACAAGACCAAGCTCCACAGCCTCGACCACAAGGGCAAGCATTTTCAGGTGCGCGGGCCCTTGAACGTCGCCCGCACGCCCCAGGGGCGGCCGGTGATCGCCCAGGCGGGCGGCTCCGAGCAGGGCATGGAGCTGGCAGCCCGCACGGCCGAGATGGTGTTCTCGCTCGCCTCGAACGTCGACCGCAACCGCGCCTTCTACGCCAATGTGAAGAACCGCATGGCGCGCTACGGGCGCAGCCCGGACGACCTGAAGATCCTGCCCGGCATCGTCATCAACGTCGGCGAAACCCATGCGGAAGCGGAAGCCAAGGCCGAAGCGCTGGTGCAGCTGATGCACCCCGATGTCGGGCTGCTGATGCTGGGGGAGTTTCTGGAGGCCGATCTGCACGGCGTCGCGCTCGACGCGCCCTTCCCGATGGACCGCATGCCCGAAGCCGCCAAGGGGTCGAAGGCGATGTTCGAAGAGCTCAAGCACTTCGTCACGCAGGGCCACACGATGCGCGAGCTCATCACCCATTATGCGCGGCGCCACACCGGCAACGGCCTGACGGGCTCGCCCACCGCGGTGGCGGATTTCATGCAGGAATGGTTCGAGACCGGCGCTGCCGACGGCTTTATCCTGATGTGCCCGACGCTGCCGTCGAGCTTGGAGGATTTCACGCGCCTCGTGGTGCCGGAGCTTCGCCGGCGCGGCCTGTTCCGCGACGACTACGAAGGCACGACGCTGCGGGCGAACCTCGGGATCTCGACGCCGCCGAACCGTTACGCGGTCGCCCGGCGGGAGGCGTGACGCGGAGGCTGCGGCCTGTCTGATCCCCGGCTGCGTCGATCGCGCCCTGTCACGGTCCTCATTCCGGGGCGGAGCAGACCAGGGGCCACGCCTGCGCAGCAGGTGGGGTGGTCGGCGGAGGGGGCGCAGCCGAACCCGGAACCGGTGTGCTTCGGCCTGCGACGCCGAAGCTTCCCGGTTCCGGGTCTGCGCTGCGCTTGCCCGGAATGAAGGAAGCGATCGTCAACGACGCCGCTTGGCTTGAGATCGGAGATCCTGCCCTGCCGGCTTGTGGGCGCCTTTGCAGGCCCGGCCTCAAGGAGCTGACGATGCCGGGCCCGGACCGGCCTCGGGACTGAAATTCGCCACGAGTTGGTGGTCGCTGCCCGGATACAGCAGCCGGACGCCCGTGACCCACTCGGTCGCCACGGTGGTGCGTCGCACGATCTCGAGGCAGGCCTCGCCGACCGCGAGTTCGAGCAGCTTCGCATCCGAGGCCCCGGCGTTCACGGCCCGCACGCGATGGCTGGCGACGCTCCAGGGCACGGCGTGAAGCAGCCAGGCCCCCGGTGCGAGCGTGGAAAAATCCTGGCCGGCCGCCCCATCGGCGGTGGCCGGGTTGATGAGCCGGGTTTCGAGGCAGAAGGGGCGATCGTCCGCGAGGTGCAGGCCCTCGAGCCACAGCACCTCGGTGCCCCCGATCGCCGCGCCGACCAGCTGGGCGTCGTCCGGCCGCCCCGGGCGGAGGCGACGCTCGATCAGCGTGAAACGATAGGCACGGCCCGAGCCGAGCACCTCGTCGCGGATGTCGGCGATCGCCATGACGACCGACTCGGCGCGCGGCTGCGCCACCTGGGTGCCGCTCTTCTTGCGCCGCACCAGGTAGCCGTCCCGCGCCAGCTGGCCGAGCGCCTTGTTCATCGTCATCCGCGACACGCCATATTGGTCGGCGAGCTCGGTTTCGATCGGCAGCTGGAATCCCGGCGGCCAGCGTCCGCCGACGATCAGCAGGCGGATCTCCTCGATGATGTGGTTGTGCCGCGTGGCCCCCTTCGATGCGGTCGTGGTCCGGTGTGGCGCGGGCCCGCTGCCCTTGGGTGTTCCGGTGTTCACGAAGGCTTCAGCAACATGGCTGCGCCGCGGTCGAGGTAGGTTTCGAGGAACTGCGTCAGCCGCGGATGGCGTGAGCCGCCGAACAGATCGGTCGGCGCCCCGTTCAACAGGACGCGTCCGTGATCCAGAAACACGATGCGGTCGCCGACCGTGGCCGCGAAGCCGATCTCATGGGTGACGATGACCATCGTCATGCCTTCGCCACCGAGGTCGCGCATGACGTTCAGCACCTCGCCGGTCAGTTCGGGATCGAGCGAGGCGGTCGGCTCGTCGAACAGCAGGATCTTGGGCTCGAGCGCCAGGGCCCTGGCGATGGCGACGCGCTGCTGCTGGCCGCCCGACAGTTCGGACGGATAATGCTTGGCCCGGGCCTCCAGGCCGACGCGCCGGAGCTGGGCCATGCCGCGCCCCTCCGCTTCCGCCCGGGGGAGGCCCTTCACGGTGACGAGGGCCTCTGTGACGTTGCCGAGGGCCGTCATGTGGGGCCACAGGTTGAACTGCTGGAACACCATGCCGATGCCCTGGCGGACCTTGCGGATGCTGTGCGCCGGCAGGCGGATGCGCTTGCCGTCCGGCGTTTCCTCGAAGCCGAGCGGCTGCGCGTTGACCAGGATGGTGCCGCTGGTGGCTTCCTCGAGAAAGGCGATGCAGCGCAACAGCGTCGACTTGCCCGAGCCGGACGGGCCGATCAGGCAGGTGGTGGCCCCGCGGGTGATCTCGAGGTCGATGCCATGCAGCACCTCGGTCTTCCCATAGCTCTTGCACAGGTGGCGGATCGAGATCGCGGAAGCGTTGGACGTCATGAGAACCTGTATTTCGAGAGCCGCGATTCGGCTCCCCGCCCGGCCCAGCTGCAGAGTTCGACCAGCGACCAATAGATCAAGGCCAGCAGGAACAAGGATTCCACGAAGGCATATTGCTGCGAGCCGAGCGCGCTGATCACCGCCATCGCTTCCGGCACCGCGATGATCGACAGCACGGCCGTTTCCTTGACCAGCACCACCGCCATGTTGACGCATTGCGGCAGCACCAACATGGTCATCTCGGGCACCATGATGCGCCGGACGATCTCCGCCTGCGTCAGCCCCACGCATTGGGCCGCTTCGATATGGCCGAGCGGGATCGCCGCGAAACCGGCCCGGAAGATTTCCGAGAAGTTGGCGGCCGCATAGGCGCTCAAGCCGATGAGGCCGGCCGGGATGGGGTCGAGCTTCAGGCCGATGAAGGGCCCGCCGAAATAAAGCAGGAAGATCTGCACCAGGAAGGGGGTGCCGCGCAGCACGTTCACGATAGAGCCCAGCAGGATGCCGAGCGGCTTCGGTCCGAAGCGCCGGGAGGCCGCGACCCCGAAGCCCCCGAGGGCCCCAAAAACCATCGCGGCCAGCCAGATGCCGAGCGTGACCTCGAGTCCGGCCAGCACCTCGGGCAGGGCGGCCACGATCACCGACACATCGAAGGTCACGACAACCGTCCCCGGCGCAGAACACGCTCGCCGACACTGCCGCCGGCCGCCACGATCCAGTTGATGGCGAGGTAGAGCCCGCCCGCCACCGAATAAAACAACAAGGGCCGGTAGGTGGAGGCGGACAGGTTCTGCGCCATGCGGGTCAGCTCGACCACGCCGACGACCGAGATCAACGACGAGGCTTTCAGGATCAGGATGGCTTCATTCACCAGGGCCGGCACCGTGAGGCGCAATGCGATGGGCGCACGGATGCGGCGGAACTGCTGCCAGGGCGACAGCCCCGCCATATCGGCGGCCTCGAGAAGGCCGCGGGGCACGCTGATGAAGCCGCCGCGCAGATTCTCGGCCTGATAGGCGGCGGTGCAGAGCGACAGGCCGATCAGGGCCGCCACGAGGCTCGGCACCGCGATGCCGAGGCTGGGCAGGAGGTTGTAGATCAGCAGCAGCTGGACCAGCAGCGGCACGCCCCGGAAGAAGCTCACGAAGACGATCGCGGGCCAGCGGAGCCAGAGCCGCGGCGACAGCTTGGCGGCGCAGACCAGGATGCCGATGGCGAGCCCGATCGCGATCGCGGCGGCGCTGATGGCGACCGTATAGCCGGCCGCCGTCAGCATCAGTTCGAAGAGCCGCAGGGACATCGCGGGTCCGTCGAAGCCTGCGTCAGAAGGTCGGCTCGGGCGCCACGTCCGGGGTGTCGAAGGCGAGGCCGAACCACTTCTGCTGCAGGGTCTTCATGCGCCCGTCGGCCTTGATCTTCACCAGCGCTGCCTGCACGGCGTCCAGCAAGGGCTGGTCGTCGGGCTTCTTGGTGCCGATGAAGCCGAAATAGCTCTTTTGGCCGAACGCTGGCGTCACCACCGCAAAGGTGTCGGGCTGCTTCGACGCCACATAGGCGATGTTGGGCAGCGAGTTCGCGACCGCAGCGACGCGACCGGCGGCGAGATCCGCATAGGCTTCGTTGTAGCCCGGATATTCGCGGGCTTCGACCGGCTTCGGCAGCGTCTTGCCGAAGGTCTGCAACTGGGCGAGCTGCGCCGTCGCCTTGCCGGCGCCGACCTTCTTGCCGGCGATGTCGGCCGGCGTCTTGATGGTGTCGTCCTTGGCGCCCTTCAGGATGGCGACCGTCGCCTCGGCGATCGGCGACAGGAACCGGTAGCGCTCGGCGCGCGCCTTGGTGATCGTCGCCGGGCCGGCCACCATGTTGAACTGCCCGGACTCGAGCGCCGGGAACACGCCGTCCCAGGGCAGCGCGACCCATTCGATCTTGACACCGAGTTCCTTGCCGACCTCGTTGAACAGGTCGACGTTGAGGCCGGCATGCTCGCCCGCCTCGTCGATGAAGTCGAAGGGCGCGAAGGCGGTCTCGGTGCCGACCTTGAGGACGCCCGCCGCCTTGACGTGCGCCAGCGCATCCTCCGCCCTCGCGGCGATCGGCGCCGCCATTGTCAGGGCCAGTCCGACGACGGTCTGCAGGAGAATACGTCTGTTCATGCTGGTTCCCCATGAAAGGCAGGGCAACACCGCGGCGCGTCCTGCCATATATGCTTAGACATATCAGCGCAGTTTCGCTTTCGATGTCAATTGTGGAGCCCGCGGCGGCTTGGGTAAAATCGCGGCAAACGCGTTGATTCAACGCCTTGTTTTTCGGCAGAACCCAGTCGATGGCCGCCGTCGTGGCTCGGCGCGCCCGGGGTGACGGGACATCGCGGTCATGGTCCGGAGGGCGGGGGAGCCCCGCATGCCGCTTGACAGCGCCTGCCGGCCGCGCTGCGGTGCGGGCGTGAGGGACTTCCGTTCATCGGCCGTGCGGCAGGCGCTTGCCGCCATCCTGCTCGTCGCCTTGACGCTGTCCGGCCTCGGGCGGGCGATGGCGATGGTCGATGCGCCGGCCGTGGCCGAGACCCTGGCGGGCGTGACGGTTCCGATCTGTCACCACGATGCAGGCGACCCCGCCGACCCGCAGCCCCCGGGCCATCACGATTGCTGCGACGCTTGTGCGCTTTGCGCGCCGGTCTTGGCTCCACTTGCGCCTGTCGTGGCGCCGGCCCGGGTGGAGCATCGGGCCGCCCATGCGGAAGCCCTGGGGTGGGCGCCCGTCATCGCGCGCGTGCCGACACCGCGCCAGTCCCAGGGGCCTCCGAACGGGGTGATCTGAGGCCCGCGATCCCAAAGCTCCACCCATCGGCAACGCCAGGGCGGCGCGTCTGCGCCCCTCCAATGCCGCACGCCATTCAGGACACACACCCATGTCGAACCCATTCCGAGCCGGCCAACTGGCCGCGCTCGTCTGCTTGTCGCTCGCGCCGTCGGTCGCGCTCGCCCAGACTGTTGCGGCCGGCGACCTCGTGATCCAGCGACCCTGGGCCCGCGCCACGCCGAACGGCGCCCCTGTGGCGGGCGGTTATCTGACGATCACCAACCATGGCACAGAGGCCGACACGCTGACCGGCGGCTCTTTGACGGCCGCCGGTGGCTTCGAGGTTCACAGCATGAGCACCGAAGGCGGCATCATGCGGATGCGGCCGGCGGGACCGCTCACCATACCGCCCGGCGGCAGCGTGACCTTGTCGCCGTCCGGCACCCACATCATGTTCACGGACCTCAAGCACGGGCTGAAGCAGGGCGAGACCGTGGACGGCACGCTCAGCTTCACGCAGGCCGGCACGGTGCCGGTGCGCTTCGTAGTGGAGGGTATCGGGGCCAAGGCCCCGGGGGGCTCCGCTCAGCCGGCGATGCCCGGCATGCACATGGATTGAGGCAAGCTCCGGTGCCGATCTCCCCCATCCTTCGAGGGCCCAAACCATGACAGCATCAAATCACGCCGCGATCCTGCTCGCCGCGGTGCTCAGCCTTGCGAGCGCGCCGGCCTTTGCGCATGCGCACCTCAAAGCCGCCACGCCGTTGCCGAACGGCAGCGTCGCGGCGGCCTTGGAACTGACTCTCACCTTCTCGGAAGGCGTGAACCCGACGTTCACCGGCGCCACGCTGACCGGGCCCGGCAAGGCCGCCGTGGCGACCGGCAAGGCCAAGCTCCGCGCCGGGGACGACACGACGCTCATTGTGCCGGTGGCGGCGCCGCTTGCGACCGGTTCCTATGAGGTCACCTGGCACGCGCTTGCGACAGACGGCCACAAGACGAGCGGCAGCTATGGCTTCACCGTCGCGCCATGACCGTGTCCGGCTCCACCGGTTCTCCCATCCTGTGAGGCAGGCATGATCTCCCGTGCGTTCCTGGCGGTCGTCGGCGGCATCGCGGCCGTGGTGGTGCTGGGGTTGGTGACGCTTGTCGCCGTTCAGCAGCGTGACAGCTACGCGGAGGGCCGGGTCGGCGGCGCCTTTGCGCTGCTCGACATGTTCGGCAAGCCGGTCACCGATGCCGATCTGCGCGGCAAGCCGAGCGCCATCTTCTTCGGCTACACGTCCTGCCCTGACGTTTGCCCCACGACGCTGTCGAGCCTGACGACGGCGCTCGGACGCCTGGGCGCCGCGGCGGACCGGCTCACCGTGGCCTTCGTCACGGTCGACCCCGAGCGGGACACTCCGGCCCAGATGCGCGACTACCTGTCGTCCTTCGACCCGCGCATCCGCGGCCTCACCGGCACCGAAGCCCAGACCGAGGCCATCGCCAAGGCCTATCACGTGGTCCACCGCCGCGTTTGGACGGGCGGCGGTTCCTATGCGGTCGACCATTCCTCGACCGTCTATCTGATGGACGAAGCGGGCCGGCTCGCGGGCGAGATCAATTATGGCGAGGACCAGGACCGCGTCGAAGCGAAGCTCGCCGCCCTGGTGCACACGGTCGATGACCCGTCCGCCCCGGCGGCGCGGGTCGATCTTTGGTCCGATGCGGTCCGGCTGGCCCGGCAGCTTTGCGGCCTGTGAGGAGGCGCTTGGGGCGCCCAACCGTCACGCTACGTCAAATGGCGCATCGAGCGAGGCGGCCGGCGGCGTGAACCAGGCCGGGCCGTCGGCGGTCATGTGGATGTGATCTTCGAGCCGCACCCCGAAGGCGTCGGGGATGCAGAGCATCGGCTCGATGCTGAGGCACATGCCTTCGCGCAGCGGCGTCGCGTCGCCACGGACGAAATAAGGCGGCTCGTGAATTGACAGGCCCAGCCCATGCCCGGTCCGATGCGGCAGCCCCGGAAGCCGATAGTGCGGGCCGTAGCCTTGTTGCTCGAGGAAGCGCCGCACGGCGTCGTCGACGCTTTCGCAAGGCGCCCCCAGGCGGGCCGCCGCGAACGCGACCTCCTGAGCTTCGCGCTCATGCGCCCAGACGCGGCGCTGTTGAGGCGTCGGCGGGCCGAACACATAGGTGCGGGTGAGGTCGGATTGGTAGTTCGCGAGTACGCAGCCCGTGTCGACCAGCACGGTGTCGCCCGGCTCCAGCACCTTTGGCGCATCGACGCCGTGTGGAAAAGCCGTGTCGGGGCCGAACAGCACGATGCAGAACGAGGCGCCGGACGCGACCCCGCAGGCCTTGTGGGCGGCATCCACGAAAGCCGCCACGTCGCCGGTCGCGATGCCGGGGCGCAGGATGGTGGCTGTGGCGCGCTGCACCGTCAGCGTGATGTCGAAGGCCCGCTGCATCAGGGCGATTTCGGCGTCGGACTTGCGGCTCCGCAGATCGTCGGTTAGCGCCGCGGCGGAGCCGATCCGCCAGTCGCCCGGCAAGGACGCCCGCAGCCGTTCGGCGCGGAAGAAGGGCGTTTCTGCATCGAGCGCCAGGTGCTTGGCCATGGCGCCCTGATCGAGGAGCCAACGCGCCACCATGGCCTCGGGCACCTCGTGCTCTTCCCAGGTGAGGATCGACGCCTCGGTGCCGGCGAGCCGCTCGAATGTGCCGCGCTCGAAAGCCGGCACCACGAAGGTCCAGGCGCCGCTGGCCGTCAGCACGGCGCCGCATAGCCGTTCGCTGCCGGACCAGCGCACCCCGGTGAAGTAGGTGAGCGTGCGGCTGGCGTCGAGGGTGAGCGCCCCGACGCCCGCCACCCCCATCGCCGCCACGAGCCGCTTACGCCGTGCCTGGTACTCGGCCGCGTCGATCGGGCGGATGCCGGCCGTCCGGTCGGCAAGGCGGGCGAGGGCCTGGTCGGCATCGGAGCCGCCGCACCATGGCGTCATGCTGGTGTCCCTCAGCCGCGTGGTGCCGGCTCGCCCGTCAGATCACCGCGGCGTCGAGCCGCCGCACGCCCTCGCGGGCAGCGACCCGGTGGGTCAGGCCGCCGAACATCAGTCCGAGCGCCGTCCACAGGATCACCTGCGCGCCCAGGGACGACAGGCGGAAGGCCCAAAGCGTGACGGCTGGGAAGTCGGCCGGCACCTCGTTGACGGCCGGCATCAGCGCCGCCACGCCGATCATCGCGGCCAGATAGGCGCCGCCGGCCCAAAGGGTGGCATTCCAGCGTCCCTGCGAGGCGACCAGCCGATTGCGCAGCATCGCGCAGGCGATGGTAGCAGCCAGCGACAAGGCCATGAAGGCGAAATACAGCCCCGTCCGCAGGCCGATTGTATCCGGGTCACCGACCGAAGGCGGGTTCGCCGGATATTTCAGGTTCGGCACGATATAAACGGCCACGAGGCCGAGGCCCGCCAGCAGGGCCGCGGTGGCACGGGGGCCGAGGTCGCCGAGGCGGCCGTAGCAAAGCGCGAAGACCAGCGCGAAGAGGCCGCCGAAGGCCGTGCAATAGACCATCACACCGGTGAAGAGGCCGATGCCGGCCTGCGTCGGCCGGCTGACGATCTCCTCCTCGGCCTCTCGGGGCGGGGCCGGCAGGCCCTTGGCCTGCGCCGCGTCGGCGGCTGCCTGGGCCTTGGCCTCGTCCATCTGGGTTTCGAACGCGATGGCGCGGTCGACCTGTGGTTCGCCGAACACCTTCAAAAAGGCAAAGGTCAGCAGTCCCGCGACAAGCCCAACCAGCATGCCGCGCAGCAGGAGTTTCCCAACCATGGTGATCCCCTCAGTGGCAGGGGAAGCCGAGCAGGTGCCGGCCGTCGTGCAGGAATTCATGCACAACCGTGCCCCGCACCAGGGCGGTGGCGCCTTCTTCCGCCCCCACGAAATAGATGGCGATCAGCAGCACAAGGCCGCCGAGGATCACCCACGGCAGCGCCTCCTTGAGCGGAATGGCCGGAGGGGAAACCGGACGGGCGCCGGGAGCAAAGGTGAAATCGGACATGAACAGTCTCCTCGGGATGTCGCGTCCCGGTTCGAGGGGTGCCTGGTCCCGAGGGAGGTCTGACTCTCGCGCGCCGAAGGGCGCAGCGATCACAGTGGCGCGACCGTGCGGATTTTCACCGACTTCCGCACCTCGAGACAATGCGGGGCGAGCATAGGAATCTGGACTGTGCGGAGTCAAGGAAAGTCGGACATGCGCGGCCAGGGCGGTCGTCGCGCCGCGAGCGTGTTGCCCGGAACTGGCTCCAGCGATCGCGTTACCTGCCGCTTTGCCGCCCAGGCGTGCCGCCGCTTTAGCCAGACCGGGCCTCGATGCCGGATCCGCCCGCTGTGACCGCCGCTGGCATGGTCTGTGCACAGCAACGTCCGATCGCCTGCGCGATCATCCGGCGTTCAACGACGAAGGCCGGACGGCACCGCTGCCGACCCTGAACCGCCGTGCCCTTCGGGCCGACGACATCTGGAGGCGTGCCTTGGTGAATTTCGATCGTTCCTCCAGCCTCGCTCGCCCTGGGCTTGGCTGCGCCGGCTCAAGGGCGGCGCGCGGCTTGACCGGGGCCTGACCATGGCGACGGCGGTCAAAGGATCCTGCCCGTATTGCGGCGTCGGCTGCGGCATCGTCATGCAGGTCGAGCACGACCGCATCACCAAGGTGTCGGGCGACAAGACCCATCCGACGAATTTCGGGCGCCTATGCACCAAGGGCAACACCTGCGCCCAGGCCATCACCGGATCGGGGCGCCTCGAGAAGGCGCATCTGCGCCGCGGCCGGGGACAGGATCAGGTGCCGGTGGATCGCGAGATCGCCATCGCCGAGACGGCGCGGCGGCTGCGGGCCATCATCGACCGCGACGGCCCGGATGCGGTGGCGTTCTATGTGTCGGGGCAGATGTCGCTCGAGGCGCAATATCTCGCCAACAAGCTCGCCAAGGGGTTCATCCGCACCCGCCACATCGAATCGAACTCGCGGCTCTGCATGGCGAGCGCCGGCAGCGGCTACAAGCTGTCGCTCGGTTCCGACGGGCCGCCTGGCTCCTACCAGGATTTCGACACGGCCGACCTGTTTCTGGTGATCGGCTCCAACATGGCCGATTGCCACCCGATCCTGTTCCTGCGGATGATGGATCGCATCAAGAAGGGCGCCCGCCTGATCGTGGTCGATCCGCGCCGCAGCGCCACCGCCGACAAGGCCAGCCTCTTCCTGCAGATCCGGCCCGGCACCGATCTGGCGTTGTTGAACGGTCTGCTGCACCTGCTCCATCGGAACAACCAGTTGGATCGGGGCTTCATCGCCAGCTTCACCGAAGGCTGGGAGGCGATGCCGGACTTCCTGGCCGATTACGGGCCCGAGGCGGTATCGGCCATCACCGGGCTTGCGGTCGCCGACATCGTCCGGGCCGCCGCGATGATCGCTGCCGCGCCGGAGGTGATGACGTGCTGGACCATGGGGCTGAACCAGAGCATCCACGGCACCTGGAACGCCAATGCCATCTGCAATCTCCACCTCGCCACGGGCAAGATCTGCCGCACCGGCAGCGGCCCGTTCTCGCTGACCGGCCAGCCGAACGCCATGGGCGGCCGCGAGATGGGCTATATGGGCCCCGGCCTGCCGGGGCAGCGTTCCGCCTTGTCGGAGCAGGATCGCGCCGCCGTCGAAGCGTTGTGGCAGATTCCGGCCGGCAGCCTGAGGGCCGAGGCGGGCGGCGGTACGGTCGCGATGT
Organism: Lichenihabitans sp. Uapishka_5; assembly: GCF_033947565.1. Lineage (NCBI taxonomy): Bacteria > Pseudomonadati > Pseudomonadota > Alphaproteobacteria > Hyphomicrobiales > Lichenihabitantaceae > Lichenihabitans > Lichenihabitans sp. Uapishka_5. The sequence goes on along the minus strand of NZ_JARPVX010000021.1, from coordinate 11,805 downwards.
TCAAGGATATGGCGGCAGGGGCCATCAAGGCCTGCTGGATCATCTGCACCAATCCGGTGGCAAGCGTCGCCAACCGGGACAGCGTGATCGCCGGGCTGCGGGCGGCCGAACTCGTGGTGACGCAGGACGCCTTCCTGGACACGGAAACCAACATCTACGCCGACATCCTGCTGCCCGGGGCGCTGTGGGCCGAGGGCGACGGTGTGACGATCAATTCCGAGCGCACCCTGACGCTCACCCCCAAGGCGGTCGAGCCGCCCGGGGACGCGCTGCCCGACTGGATGCTGATCGCCCGCGTGGCGCAGGCGATGGGCTACGGCGACGCCTTCACCTATGCGTCGGCTGCCGCGGTGTTCGACGAGATCCGGACCGCCTGGAACCCCGCCACCGGCTACGACATCCGGGGCGCCAGCCATGACCGCCTCCGCGACGGGCCGCTGCAATGGCCGGTGGCGTCCCCCGACGATGCCGGGCGCAATCCCATCCGCTACCTGAACGACGGCGTCAGCCAGGCGCGCTTGACCGCCGGGGACGGCTCCGTGCCCCGGCTCGCCTTCGCGACGCCTTCCGGCAAGGCGCGCTTCTTCGCGCGGCCGCATGCCCCCGCGGCCGAGATGCCCGACCGCGACTTTCCCCTGGTGTTCAACACCGGCCGGCTGCAGCACCAGTGGCACACGATGACCAAGACCGGGAAGGTCCCGACGCTGAACAAGCTGAACCCGGGTCCCTTCGTCGAGATCCATCCCGAGGACGCGGCGGAACTCCGCATCCGCGATGCCGACAAGGTCGAGATCCGCTCGCGGCGTGGCAAGGCCGTCCTGCCGGCCGTCGTCACCGACCGGGTGCGGGCCGGCACCTGCTTCGCGCCGTTCCATTGGAACGACAGCTTCGGTGACGACCTCGCGGTCAACGTCCTCACCAACGACGCCGTCGATCCCGTGTCGCTGCAGCCGGGGCTCAAGCTCACGGCGGTGGCGATCCGCGCGGTCCGGGACCCCGTTGCGCCCGATGCCGGAAAGGAGATGCCTCGCGTGAAACCCTTCTCCGGCCCTCAAGGGGGCGGCTCGGGCCTGTTCGCGGCTCCCGCTACGGGCGAGACCCTGGCGTTGCGCGCCATGACGGGCCTCGGCGTGATGCAGGCGCCGGCGTTCACCGCGGCGGAGCAGCGCTACCTCGAAGGTTTCATCCTGGGGCTCGACGCCGCGGTGGCGCTCGGCGGCGTCGAGGCGCCGGCCCTGCCGCCGGCGGCCCCCTTCGCGGAAGAACGCCGCCTGCTGGTCGACGGCATGCTGGCCGGCCTGTTCTCGCGCCGCAAGGGGGCAGGCGCGGCGCCGGCACCAGCCGAGCAGGCCGCCACGATCCTGGTCGCCTGGGCGTCGCAGACCGGCACCGCGGAAGCGGCTGCTGGCGATCTGGCCAAGCGCCTCACGGCCGAGGGCCATGCGGTCCGGTTGTGCGGGCTCGAGGCCGTTTCGGTCACCGACCTTGCCGAGGCGCAGACCGGCCTGTTCCTCGTCAGCACCTTCGGCGATGGCGAGCCGCCCGACAATGGCGTCGCCTTCTGGGATCGCTTGACCGGGGGCGCCGTGCCGTCCCTGGCGGGGCTGCGCTATGCGGTCTGCGGCTTCGGCGACCCGAACTACGACCAGTTCTGCGGCTTCGGCCGCAAGCTCGACCAGCGGCTCGCGGATCTTGGGGCCGCGCGCCTGCGCGACCGGCTCGATTGCGAGCCCGATGCGACCGACGCGGCGGGGCTGTGGAGCGAGGCGGTCGGCGCCGCATTGCGCGACCCGTCGGCCCCAGGCGCTCCTTCGGCACCCCTGGTGGCAGTGCCGGAGGCGGCGGGGCCGACCTTCAGCCGCCGCTCGCCCTACGGATCGATCCTGACCGGCAACAGACTGTTGACCGGGGCCGGCGGCGGCAAGGAGGTCCGGCAGTTCGTCTTCGCCACCGGCGACGCCCTCGCCTATCAGGCCGGCGATGCGCTCGGCGTCTGGCCCCGCAACGACCCGCGCCTCGTCGCGGAACTGCTCGACGGCGTCGGCCTGAAAGCCGAGGCCCCCGTGCGCCTCGACGGCCTCGGCGACATGCCGGTCGGCGAGGCGCTCGAACGCCATCTCGAGATCGGCCGCGCCAGCCCCGATTTCGCGGCGTGGTGGCGGTCGGCCAGCGGCGACGTCGCGCTCGGGCAAGCCTTGTCGGGCGACCGCGAGGCGGTGTCGCGATGGTTGTGGGGCAAGCAGGTTGCCGACATCGTCCGGCTGGCACCCGGCCGCATGGAGGCCCAAAGCTTCATCCAAGGCTTGAAGCGCCTGCAACCGCGGCTGTATTCCATCGCGTCGAGCCCGAAGCGCCATCCCGGCGAGGTTCACCTCACGGTGTCGGTCGTCCGCTACGGCGCCAACCGGAGCGGAACAACGTCGTCGTTCCTGGCCGACCGCGCCGAACAGGGGACCGTCCCGGTCTTCATCCAGCCTTCGGCGCATTTCCGGCCGCCCGCCGATCCCCAGGCGCCCGCCATCATGATCGGCCCGGGCACCGGCATCGCGCCCTTCCGGGCCTTCCTGCAGGACCGGGAAGCGCAGGGCGCTTCCGGCCGCAACTGGCTGTTCTTCGGCGAGCAGCACCGGGCGACGGACTTCTATTACCGCGACGAACTGCAAGGCTGGCTCGACAGCGGCCACCTGACGCGGCTCGACCTCGCCTTTTCGCGCGACCAGGCCGAGAAGGTTTATGTGCAGGACAAGATGCTGGCAGAGGGCGAAACGCTGTGGCGCTGGCTCGAGGCCGGTGCCTACATCTATCTCTGCGGCGACGCCGGCCGCATGGCAAAGGATGTCGGGCGCGCCCTGCAGGCCATCGTGGCCCGCCACGGCGGCATGACCGAGGAGGCCGCCGCCGCCTATATGGGCGCGCTGTCGGCCGGCAAGCGGTTCCTGAAGGACGTGTATTGAGGCGATGAGCGATCGCGCCGCCCGTCGGCGGTTGGCGCGACGGGTCAACAATTCTCGGCCGTATAGATCCGCACCGGGGTCGGCCGGGTGAGGACGTCGCCCTCGATGCGGCCGAGCAGGCGCGCCATCGTGTCGGCCACGACCTGCACCTCGCTGGCGGCATCCTGGTCGACCACGGCGTGGATGGCGCGCCGCTGCAGCAGCGCGCGGCGGTCCTCCGTCAATTCATGGGTGATGAACACGACATCCGGGCGGCCGGCGGCCATCAGGCTCGCCACCACCGCATCGGCACCCGCCGAGGTCAGGTAGAGTCCGGCGAGGCCGGGGTGCCGGCGCAGCGCCGTGGCCACGATGGTGCCGGCCCGGTGGGCGGTTTCGCGGCTTTCCTCGACGGCCACCACCCGGCAGGCCGGATGGTGCTGCGCCAGTACGCTGCGAAACCCCGCTTCGCGCGCCCGCTGCCCGAACATCGACAGAAGGCCCGTCACCATCAGCACGTCGCCCCCTGTGGGGCCGAGGAAGCGGCCCATCAGGTCGCCGGCCACGCGGCCGGCCTGCAGGTCGTCGGGCCCCACATAGGCCTGGCGGCCGCTGTCGGGGATGTCGGTCGCCAAGGTCGCGACCGGGATCGCGGCGGCGGCCCGGCGCAGCGCCGCCGCGATCTCCTGGCCGGCGGGGCTCGCCACCACGAGGCCGTCATGCTGCCGGGCCAGCCGGTCGATGATCTCCGGAATGCGCTCCGGCCGGTTCGGGTCGAGGTGATGCACCAGGAACTGGAGGTTCAGCTCCGCCGAAGTAGCGTTGAGCTTCGCGAAGGCCTGTCCGAGCGCCGCGTGGAACGGGTTGGTGGCCGCCTCGATCAACACCGCAACCCGCAGGCGATGCGCGTAGCCGCCGCCGAGCCGCCGGTCGAGCTTCAGCCGCCGTGCCGCCGAAAGCACGCGGCTCTCCTTGGCCGGCACGACGCCGCCGCGCCGGTTGAGCACGCGGTCGGCCGTCGCGATGGACACGCCCGCCAGCGTGGCCACGTCCTGGATCGTCGGCTTGCGGGCCATCGTCGAACCCCGGTGACGGTTGAGGGGAACCCATCAAATCCGCTGTGTCGCGCCCTGAGGCAAGTCCGCTACGCATCGCGGCCATGGAGGGGGAAACGCATGTTCAACGGCGAACCACAAACCGCGCGGCCGATCCGCTGGGCCATGGTGGGGGGCGGGCGGGGCAGCCAGATCGGCTACAGCCACCGCGCCGCGGCGCTGCGTGACCGCGGCTTTGCCCTGGTGGCGGGGGCCTTCGACATTGATCCGGCGCGCGGCCGGGATTTCGGCGTCGGGCTCGGCCTTGATCCCGCGCGTTGTTATTCCGATTACCAGGCCCTGTTCGCCGGCGAGGCGGCGCGGCCGGACGGCATCGAGGCCGTGTCGATCGCGACGCCCAACAATACCCATTTTCCCATCGCCAAGGCGGCGCTCGAGGCGGGCCTGCATGTGGTGTGCGAGAAGCCGCTGTGCTTCACCGTGGCGGAGGCCGAAGCCCTGCAGCGCCTCGCCGAGGCGCGCGGCCGGGTGGTCGGCGTCACCTACGGCTACGCCGGCTATCCGATGATCGAGCAGGCCCGCGCTATGGTGGCGCGCGGCGACCTCGGTGCCATCCGCCTGGTCAACCTGCAATTCGCGCACGGTTTCCACAACACGGCGGTGGAACTCGACAGCCCGTCGACCCGCTGGCGTGTCGATCCGCGCTTCGCCGGGCCGAGCTATGTGCTCGGCGACATCGGCACCCACCCGCTCTACCTCAGCCAGGTGATCGCGCCCGAGCTCAAGATCGCGCGCCTGTTATGCGCCCGGCAAAGCTTCGTGGCGAGCCGAGCCCCGCTCGAAGACAATGCGATGACGCTGATGCAATACGAGGGTGGCGCCTTCGGAACCGTGTGGTCGAGCGCCGTCAATGCCGGCGCCACCCACAGCCAGAAGGTGCGCATCGTCGGCGCCAAGGCCAGCCTCGAATGGTGGGACGAGCACCCGAACCAGCTGTCCTTCGAGGTGCAGGGCGAGCCGGCCCGGGTCCTCGATCGCGGCATGGCCTATCTGCACCCGGACGCGCTGGCACTCGACCACATCAGCTCCGGTCATGCGGAAGGGTTGTTCGAGGCCTGGGCCAACCTGTACCGCAGCTTCGCCATCGCCATGGAGGCGACCGACCGCGGCGACGCGGCCCGCCTCGCCACGCTGCGCTATCCCGGCATTGCGGCGGGTGTCGCGGGGGTGCGCTGGGTGGAAACCTGCGTCAGGTCGGCCGACGCCGGCGGGGTGTGGGTCGATTACGGCTGAACCGCCCCGGAGAGCGGGGTGGCGGCCGGCGGCTCGCCGATCCTCGACGCAAGGCCATGCAGTCGCTCCGCCAGGGTCCGCATGCTGGCGTCGCCCTTGTGCAGGATCTGGCTCGCGCCCTGCAGGCGTCGGCGGTCTTCCCAGGTAAGGTCGAGCGCCGTCAACACCACGACGGGCGTGGTCGCATGCTCCGGGATGGCCCGCATCGCCTCCAGAAAGGTGAAGCCGTCCATCACCGGCATGGTGAGGTCGAGCAGCACGATGCCGGGCCGCACGCTTGCGAGCTTGTCGAGACCGTCCTGGCCGTTCTCGGCTTCCGTCACCGACCAGCCGTCGCGCTCCAGCGCCTTGCGGATGCGGGCCCGCGTGTCGGCATCGTCGTCGATCACCAGGGCATCGTTCTCGGGCGGCCGGAACCGGTCCATGACGCTCTTGAAACGGTCCCAGCGCACCGGCTTCATTACATAATCGGCGGCGCCCAGCGAGGCCGCCAAGGCGCGCTGTTCCACAAAGGTCACCATGATGACCGGGATGGCGCTGAGGTCGGGATCGGACTTCAGGGCGCTCAACACCGACCAGCCGTCGACCCCCGGCATCATCACGTCGAGCAGGATGGCGCGCGGCCGCAATTCGCGCGCCAGCACCAGCCCCGTTTCGCCGTCGCCGGCCGTGCGGACCTTGAACCCTTCGCGGTGCAGGAACTTGGTCATCAGGGCGCGCTGGTCGGCGTCGTCGTCGATGGCGAGCACCAGGTCGCTGCCGCGCGCCGCCTCGTCCTCGGGCTCGACCGCCGGCTCGCTGCCTTCGACCCGGTAGGCGGCCGGAAGCCTGACCGTGAAGGTGGTGCCCTGGCCGCTGACGCTCTCGACCTCGATGACGCCGCCGAGGATCTCGCTCAACGCCTTGGTGAGCGACAGCCCAAGGCCCGTGCCGCCATATTTGCGCGTCGTCGAGGCATCGGCCTGGACGAAGCGCTGGAACAGCCGGGACACCTGCTCGGCCGTCATGCCGATCCCGGTATCGACCACCCGGAACACCACATGGTCGCGGGCCTCGAACAATTCGCGGTCGACCGACAAGGTGACGGTGCCGCGTTCGGTGAACTTGGCCGCGTTGCTGAGGAGGTTCAGCAGGATCTGCCGCACCTTTGTCAGGTCCGACACCATGCGGCCGAGGCCCGGCGCGATCGCTACGTCGAGGTGGTTGTTCTTCTTCTCGACCAGGGTCTGGGCCGTGTTGGCGATCTCCTGCACCACGGGGGCGAGGTCGAAGGCCTCGGGATACACGTCCATCTTGCCGCTCTCGACCTTGCTGAGGTCGAGCACGTCGTTGATGAGCCCCAGCAGGTGCCGCGCGTTGCCCTCGATCTTGCGCATGTCGGGTTCGAGCTCGGCCGCGTCCGCCCCGTCGGCCATTTCCTCCTGCAGCATTTCGCTGTAGCCGATGATGGCCGACAAGGGCGTCCTGAGTTCATGGCTCATGTTGGCGATGAAGGCGCTCTTGGCGAGGTTTGCCTGCTCGGCGGCCTGCTTGGCGGCCTCCGTCCGGGCATGGGCCTCGTTCAGCGCCGCCTCGTTGTCGACCAGGACCCGATTGGCCTGGTTGAGGCGCTTCAGCGTCGCCTCGTTCTGCACGATGGATCGCCGGAGCGCATGGCAGATCCAGACCATGCCGGCTCCGATCAGCACGTATTGGCAGAGCCAGGACGCTTCCACGTGGCTGAGGGAGCCGTCGCGGGTGTAGAACCACGCCGCTGCCAAGCCCGAAAGGACCAGGGTAAGCGTTCCGCAGCCCCACCCGAAGGCGAGGCTGACGGCCAGTAGGACCGGGATGTAGAGCAGGAACGGCGCCACGAAGGCGGGAGCCAAATATCGAAGCAGCGTCGTGGCGCCCACGAGCAGCAGTGTCGCGCCATAGCGGGTGAGCGGCGTCAGACGCCGGCGGGCCACGGTGCCGATCAGTTTGTGCAAGCTGCTCATGAACCCATGAGTGTCATGCCGCGGGGGGTTTTGAAAGCGACCCGTCGTTCCGCGCGGCCGCCTGTCCCCGCTTGGCTGACGCCCTATCTGCTGGATCGGTCGATCATCGATCGACACGCAGGATTTTCAGCATGACGTCGTCCGACCAACCCGTCTGGTTCATCACCGGCTGTTCCACCGGCTTCGGCCGCACCCTCGCGGAGGCGGTGCTGGCGCGCGGCTGGCGCGCCGTGGTGACGGCCCGCAACCTCGATGCTGTCAAGGACCTCGTATCCGGGCACGAGGCGCAGGCTCTGGGCCTCGCGCTCGACGTCACCGATCCGGCAGCCATCACGGCGGCCGTCGACGCCGCCCAGGCCCGCTTCGGCCAGATTGACGTGCTGGTCAACAACGCGGGCTACGGCTATCTCGCGGCCATCGAGGAAGGCGAGGACGGGCCGGTGCGCGCCATGTTTGAGACCAACGTCTTCGGGCTCGTGGCCGTCACCAAGGCGGTGCTGCCCGGCATGCGGGCGCGTCGCAGCGGCGCGATCGTCAACCTATCGTCGATCGGTGGGCTCGTCAGCTTCGGCGCGACGGGCTATTACCATGCAACCAAATTCGCGGTCGAAGGCCTGTCGGAATCCCTGGCCGTCGAGGTCGAGCCCCTCGGCCTGCATGTCGTGGTGGTGGAGCCCGGCCCCTTCAGAACCGATTTCGCCGGCCGCTCGATCGGCCGATCCGCCACGGAGATCGACGATTACGCCGCCACCGCCGGGGAACGGCGCAAGCAGACCTTTGCGCGCGACGGCAAGCAGGTCGGCGATCCGGTGCGGGCTGCCGAAGCCATCATCCAGGCCGTCACGGCCCCAAAGCCGCCCCGCCACCTGCTGCTGGGCAAGCCCGCCCTCGACCTGGCACGACAGAAGCTCGCGGCGCTGAAGGCCGATTTTGACACTTGGGAAGCGGTCACGCTCGGTGCCGATTATCCGGAAAGCCAGCAGGGCGCCTGATCGGGGCACGACACGCGCCACAGTTGCGGCCAGTGGCCTGAAGGCGGCGGCCGACGCTCCGGGTTCGGTGGAGCGTCGACCGCACGCACCGCCGAGGCAAGTCAACACGGGGTGCGCAACATCACCATGCCGCACAAGTTCTGCGATCGCGTGTCGGGAATACCTCGACTTCACGCTTCCGTGTCAAGACGTTGCTAGCGTTGAATGCGGCGTGTGGCAGGGCTACGCTGATCCTGCCACACGCCGCACCTGTCCTGGGGGTTTACGGGGGCGGCGTCCCGGCAACACAGGACCACCGTCGGCGAAGTCTGGTTGGCGAACGCCGCTTGTCTGACCTTGCGAGCCCCGCGGGAGCTTTGGGGATCAGGCCGCTTTGCCGAGATCTGCGAGATCCTGACGCTTGACCTTCAGATCGCAGAAATCCTGGAACGCCTGATCATGGCCGCGCGTCAGTCGCGCCGCATGATGCAACAGCCTGCCGGCCCGCATGGCTTCGAGGGGTACGAGCTCGGATCGCGCCGCCATCACACGGGTGCCGTGGATCGCCACACCGGCTTCCGCGAGACGACACGCCCAAAAGGTCAGCAACACGTCGTCGGTTTCGGCCAAGCCGGCCGAAAAACGGTGGAGATCGCTGCCGCGCTGCGTGTCCTGGTACAGCCGGGCTGCCTCGGCGAGCGGCATCATGGTGTCGTCGTCGAGGGCCGGGGCCCTGTCCGCCTGCGCGGCGTGCTGGAAGACGTCGCGGAAGCGTCGGCTGACGGCCTCAGCGCGCATGGCCGTAGACCTGCCGATGCGCGGCACCGACCAGCGTCTCGCGATCGACGTTCATGTCGTTCAGCTCGCGCGCATCGATCTTGGCGATTTCGTTCAGGGCGCGATGATAGGCGCGGCGATTGGAAAGGGCGACGCGCAGGGTGGTGATGAACTTGGTCATGGGGTTTCTCCGTAATTGAACCCAAGATAGTCCTGCGTTTCACGCATGACTATGCGCATTGCTGCAACGCAGCATAAAGTGCGACGCATGCGTTGCTCACCGCGGGACCAAGCTATGCGCTGCCAGAACTACGGCCTTCCCGCTCGAAGAAAGCCTGGGGGCAGGGGGCTCTCTCCCGCGTTGCGACGGAAGCGCCGCCTTGCTAGGGAGGGGTGCGAGGACGTGGGCCTGCGGCGTTTAGTCAAGCTGCCGATCACGGCGGCATCGCGGGTCCTGTCCGTCGATCGCTCGAACCGGATGCCGCTGTGGCCAACACCGCCTCGCCTTCTCGAACACGCCCGGTCTACCACGCCCTGCTGGGGCCTCTCGCGTCGCGCCCTCGTTTGACGAGCGGGATCGTCGTCGGCCTCGTGATCTTTGTCGCGTCGAGCTTGTTGCCCTCGGAGCTGGAACGCAGCACCCGCGCCATCCTGGCCTGGGACGTCACCTGCCTGTGGTTCGTGCTGCTCACCCTCCAGCACATGCGGGGACGGGACCAGGGCGACATCAAGGCCCGGGTGGCGGCCCAGGATGAAGGCCAGGGCATGATCCTGGCCCTGGTGCTGATCGCCGCGGCGACCAGCCTCGCCGCGGTCGCGGTGGAACTGTCCCTGGCCAAGGACGCGCATAGCCTGATGAAGGGCTTTCGCGTCGGGTTGGCGCTCGCGACCGTGATGATCTCCTGGTTCACGACGCAGCTCGTCTTCGCGCTGCATTACGCCCATGAATATTACGCGCCCGACTGGACCACCCCGGACGAAACCGACGTCATCGGCGGTCTGCAGTTCCCCAACGATCCGGCGCCCGATTATTGGGACTTCCTGCATTTCGCCGTGGTGATCGGCGCCGCCTCCCAGACAGCGGACGTCGCCTTCACCAACAAGCGCCTGCGTCGCATCGGCACCGTGCATGGGCTCGTGGCCTTCACGTTCAATACGGCGGTTCTGGCTTTGACCATCAACCTCCTGTCGGGCCTGTTCTGATTGCTGCCACCGAAAGCGCTGACCATGGGGCCCCCGGTCGATCCCGTCACCTCAGACGCCCGCCTGCCGGCCGAGGCCGATGTCGTCATCATCGGCGGCGGCATCATCGGGGTTTGCGCGGCGCTGCACCTTGTTCGCAAGGGCGTGACGGTGGTGCTTTGTGAGAAGGGCACCATCGCGGGCGAGCAGTCGGGCCGCAACTGGGGCTGGGTGCGCAAGCTCGACCGCGACCCGCGCGAGATCCCGCTCATCGTCGAGAGCCTGCGCCAATGGGAGCGCATGAACGAGACGATCGGCGACGACACGGGCTTCCGCGCCGCCGGCATCGCCTTCGCGGCCGACGGTGAGGCCGACATCGCCCGCCACGAGGCTTGGCTCGAGCAGGCGCGACCCTACCAGATCGACGCCCGGATGATCTCGGGAGCCGAGCTCGACCGGCATGTGCCGGGCGCCTCCGGGCGCTGGAAGACGGCGCTGTTCTGCCCCACCGATGGCCGTGCCGAACCCCAGATGGCGGCGCCCGCCATGGCCCGCGCGGCCCGCAGGGCCGGGGCCACGATCCTCACCGGATGCGCGGTGCGCGGGCTCGAGCGGTCCGGCGGGCGGGTCTCGGCGGTGGTGACGGAGCGGGGCCGCATCCGCACCACCACGGCGGTGCTGGCCGGCGGCGCCTGGTCGCGCCGCTTCCTGCGCGACCTCGACGTGTCGCTGCCGCAGCTCAAGGTGCGATCGAGCGTCATGCGCACCGCGCCGCTCGTCGGCGGCCCTGAGGCGGCCTTTTGGTTCGCCGGCGCCGCTTATCGCAAACGCCGCGACGGCGGCTACACGATCGCCGACGGCCATGTGAACGTGGTGCCCGACAGCATCCGGTTCCTGCCGCAGTTCTGGTCGACCTTCCTGAACGAGCGGAAATCCCTCAAGCTGCGGCTCGACGGCCGCTTCGCGCGTGAATGGACGGAGGCCCGACCGGTGCCGCTCGATCGGCCCTCGCCTTACGAGGCCACACGCGTGCTCGACCCGGCACCCGACCGGGCCGTCAACCGCGCTGCACTGCGTCGGCTCGCCGCCGCTTTTCCGGCCTTTGCCAAGGCGGAGGTGGTGCAGGAATGGGCCGGCATGATCGATGTGACGCCGGATGCGGTGCCGGTGATCTCGCCGGTGGACGCGGTGCCGGGGCTCATCGTCGCCACGGGCTTCTCGGGCCATGGCTTCGGCATCGGGCCCGGGGCCGGTCGCCTGGTGGCCGATCTCGTGACCGGCGCGGCCCCGGTGGTCGACCCGCATGATTTTCGCCTGTCGCGGTTCAGCGATGGCTCAAAGCGGCGGGTGCTGTCCGGCCTCTGAACTTCCGCAGCCGTTTAGTCGACCGCGAAGGCCTTACAGGCAGGCTGGACGCTTCAGCGCGATTCCCGCACCACGAGGCCCAGCAGGAACCCGAAAAAAGCTGCGAAGACCATCGTCAGCAGGGGATCGAATCGCGGCCGGTCGCGCACCAGCGCCCCACCCTGGGTGTAGGCCGCGACGACCTGGTCCCGCACGGTCTCGGCCCGGCGGAGCGGCTCGGGCGCAGGGGCGCGAGCCGGGCGCGCGGGGG
>NZ_JARPVX010000219.1:451-718 GCF_033947565.1 Lichenihabitans sp. Uapishka_5 | reverse complement strand
CGGCCTGACGGGCAGGAACCATGCGCGGCAAGCGGCTGTTAGACAGGGCTGGTAGGTAGCGTTCATGCGTATTGTCCTTGTGGTCGACGACGAACCGATGCTCCGCATGCTCGCGATCGAGATGCTGGAGGATGCAGGGCATATCGTGGTCGACTTCAGCAACGCGGCCCAGGCGATCGCCTATTGCGATGAGCCGGGCAACGACGTGGCCGCTGTCGTGACGGACATCAACATGCCGGGCGACCTCGACGGGCTGGACCTCGCCCG
>NZ_JARPVX010000219.1:0-283 GCF_033947565.1 Lichenihabitans sp. Uapishka_5 | reverse complement strand
GATACGCTGCCGGGCGACATCAAGCCGGCCGTCACTTTCCTGCCGAAACCCTGGACCAGCGACCGCTTGGTGAGCGCAATCGGCAATCTGGAGCCCTGAGCAGACCTACTGGCCGTCCGAAAGGTTGTGATCCCCTTTGACATGCCGGAAGATGACCCGACTGCGGTCCCAAAGTTCGACCGCGCCGCTGTGATCAATCGTCCGGGTCTGCCGGATCGCCTCGCCATCGTTCTCAGCAAGGACATCGATCGCGCTGGCGATCTTGCCGCTCGATCCGATCAGA
>NZ_JARPVX010000218.1:0-823 GCF_033947565.1 Lichenihabitans sp. Uapishka_5 | reverse complement strand
GTACCGTGGCGGCGCCCGCCGCCACGGTACCGACGCCCCCCGATGCGGCCGCCAGCAAGCCGGCGCCCGATTCGACCGTGGGCGCCTCGCCGGGCGACGCCTCGATCAGCCAGATGCTCGACGTCCAGCCCCGGCCTGCCGTGGTGATCAACGGTTCGTCCACCTGGGACGACGGCTTCAAGACGCTGACCGAGACCTTTGCCAAGCTGAACGACACGCTCGTCAAGAACGGCCTTGCTTCCGCCGGGCGGCCGCTCGCGGTGTTCACGGCCACCGACGATGCGGGGTTCAAATATTCGGCCATGCTGCCGATCGCCCAGGCGCCGGAAGGCAAGACGGAGCTGACGCCCGACGTGAAGATCAGCGAAACGCCGTCCGGCAAGGCCATCCGGTTCCAGCACCGGGCCGCCTATGACGACATCGACTCCACCTACGAGGCCATCACGGCCTATCTGGATGAGAAAGGCCTCGAGTCGCGCAACCTGTTCGCCGAGGAATACCTGCACATGACCAAGACGTCGGACGATCCGTCGCTCGAAGTCGACATCTATGTGTTCCTGAAGTGAAAGCCTTCGGCTTGGCGGCCATCGCGCTTGCGACGGCGACCGCACCCCTCGCGGCCGCGGAGTTGGCCGCCACGCCGCGCCTCGGCGCCTGCGGCCCCGCGGGCGGATTTATGCTGCCCGGCACCGAGGCCTGCCTGACGCTCAGTGGCTTCGCGCGCGCCGAGGCCGGCTGGTCCATGACGGCGCCGGCCTTTGCGCTGACGACGCCCGGACGTGGCGTGTCGCCCCAGGGGCCCGCACGCGCCGCAGGCCTCGAC
>NZ_JARPVX010000217.1:0-824 GCF_033947565.1 Lichenihabitans sp. Uapishka_5 | reverse complement strand
ATCGAGCCCTAACCCGCAAGCTCCAAAACTGTCCACTGAATCGGGTCAATCCCAGGTGTTCTTTCAAGCGTCGGACATCGCCGGCTATCCCGCCACCAACCTGATCGATGCTGGCGTGCATTGGACGCTGGTCTACGAATGGGTCTTCTATCTCACCTTGCCGCTGCTGGCCTTCGCCTGGGCGAAGCTGCGCTTCGAAGGCTGGGCTTTGTTTGTTTTGTCGGTTGCCACGCTCGTGCTCGCCCGCTTGTTCCCCTTGACGCCGCCGCTGCAAAGTTCTTTCGCCGTGCCCTTTGCTCTCGGTGGGCTGGTCAGTGAAATCGGGCGCGTGCCTGCGATACGTCGTCATGCGGCGGGGTGGAAAGGCACGCTGATCTGCGCCAGCGTAATTACCCACCCCCTTGCGCGGGTCGGATTTCGCTGATTCCCTCGTGGAATGGGCCGAAGCGATCTTGAGCGGCTGAGCCGCGAGGAGCTGATCGAACTGGTGCTGCGGCTGCAGCGCCCGGAGAAGACCTCGCGCACGTCGTCGAAGCCGCCCGCAACCGACCGCAAGGAGCGACGGGAGCAATCCAAGCCCGGTGGTGCCAAGCCGGGCCACGAAGGTCATAGCCGCGTGCTGAGCGACGCCCCCAATACGCTGGTCGAGCATCGTCCCGACCGCTGTGCGTGCTGTGGCGGGCCCCTGCATGGGGATCTTCCAGCCGAACTCGTCAGCCTTTCCGAACAGATCGACGTGCCGGAGGTAGCGCCGGTGGTGACCCAGCATCGAGCTACGCGGGAATTTGGGTGACGCGGCAGTCAGGCGGCGCGGTCTGACGTGC
>NZ_JARPVX010000216.1:0-849 GCF_033947565.1 Lichenihabitans sp. Uapishka_5 | reverse complement strand
TCACCGTGGTCTGGGCGGTCGGCGTCGGGCTCGCCGGTGCCGCGGTGGTCTGGGCAGCCGCCAAGCCGGGCAGGAGGCTGCCGGCCAGCAGCGTCAGCACGGTCGCAAGGGGCCGCAGCGACCGGAGGCGCATCATCCCTGTCATGATTTCATTGTCTCCGGCGCCGCGAGCGGGCGCCCTTTCGGCACTGCCGGCATCCTAGGGAGGGGATCGGCCGGACACAACGGGATCGATGTTTCAGGAATAGCGCACGCCCCGCCGGGCGCGGCCGAGCGCCGCGCCGAGGCCGTCCGCGAACTCCGCCTTGGCGTCCGGCCCGAGAAAGCCCGCGACCTCGACCCGGTCGCCCCGGGCGATCAGCTCGATACGCTGCGTCCCGAAATCCGGGTGCTCGTGCCGGTCGAGCCGCACCCAGACCGGGTTGAAGCGCCATTCGCGCGTGATGCCCCGCGGGCTCACCTTCCGCAGGCTCAAATCCAGCGCCGTGACCCGGATATCCTCATAGGCCCGTGCGCTGCTGAAGCTGGCCCGGAACGCCAGATACACCATCAACACGTCGAGCCCGAAGAAGCCCGCCACCGGCCAGGCCCCGATCAACACGAACGGCAGGCTCGTTACGATGCCGCCGATGGCGACGAACACCAGCATCACCCGCACCTGGGCGGCCGACATCGAGCGATGCGGCCGGATGCGGCGCTGGAACAGGGGGTGGTCGGCGGGGTCGTCGGGCGGCATGGAGCCACGCTTGTTCTGAGGTCCAACCTGCATATAACGGCATCATGCTGTCACCCAAGATGAGGCGCGCTGCCGCGCCCGGCAAGCCTGCGCCCCCGGCCCGCCGCACCCGC
>NZ_JARPVX010000215.1:0-853 GCF_033947565.1 Lichenihabitans sp. Uapishka_5 | reverse complement strand
CTAGGAACTGTGGACTCTAATAGGTTTTGTGGCGTGAGAGACTGTGATTCAAGGCTGCTTTTGGGAGGCAGTCTTGGGGGTTCTGGATCGTTTGATCGTGACGGACGCGCAGTGGGCTCGGATAGCGCCGCAGATCATCGGGGACGAGCGCAGCCGGGGCACGTCCGGGCGGGACAACCGTCTGTTTGTGGAGGCGGTGTTGTGGATCGTGCGGACGGGCTCACCCTGGCGCGACCTGCCGGAGGCGTTTGGTGAGTGGAATAGCGTCTTTCGCCGGTTCAGTCGCTGGAGCCACAAAGGCGTGTGGTGGCGCATTTTCGACGCCATGGCGGACGATCCGGACTTCGAGTACCTGATCGTCGACTCCACCATCATCCGCGCCCACCAGCACGCCTCGGGCGCAAAAAAGGGGCTGCAGATCAGGCCCTTGGACGCTCGCGTGGCGGCCTGAGCACTAAGATCCACATGGCCGTGCGCGGGCTCGGGTGCCCGGTGCGCTTCGTTCTGACAGCTGGCCATCGCGGCGACGCACCACAGGCCGAGGCCCTGATCGAGGATCTTCCAGCCAAGATCGTGATGGCCGATGCGGCCTATGACAGCGACAAGATCCGCCGCACGATCAAGAACAAAGGCGCCAAGGCCGTCATTCCAAGCAACCCGTCGCGGGCCATCAAACACCCGCTCGACAAGCACCTTTATGCGCAGCGCCATCTGATCGAGTGCTGCTTCTCCAAGTTGAAGCAGTTCCGGCGCATTGCCACCCGATATGAAAAGACAGCGTGCAACTATGAAGCCATGATCGCCATCGCCGCAACCGTCCTATGGCTCAGGTAAATGTCCACACATCCTAGTG
>NZ_JARPVX010000214.1:0-863 GCF_033947565.1 Lichenihabitans sp. Uapishka_5 | reverse complement strand
GGACGAACCCGCTCTCGCGGGAGGGCTTCCTGAGAGGAAGAGCACACCTGGAGATCTGAGCGAGCGCTTGAGCCGGTTTGGCCGGCCTCCGAGCATGAGGGTCCACCCCTCATCTCGCGAGGACACCCGATGTCTCAACAGCAAGCCTCTGTTCCCGTCAGCCCACTCCGCCGCCGCATGCTCGACGACATGGCCATGCGCGGCCTGCACGAGGACACCCAGCGCAACTACATCATGTTCGTCCGGAGCTTCGCGGCCTTCCTGAGCCGTTCGCCCGAGACCGCGACGGCGGAGGACGTCCGCCGTTTCCAGGTTCACCAGGCCGGCAGCGGCGTGCAGCCGCCAACGATCAACGGCTCGGTGTCGGCTCTGCGCTTCCTGTTCACCGTGACGCTGGATCGGCCGGACCTGTCGCGGCGCCTCGTGCTGGTGCGCTACGCCCAGAAGCTCCCGACCGTGCTGAACGTCGAGGAGGTCGGACGGCTTCTCGAAGCGGCACGCGGCCCGAAGTACAGGGCCGCGCTCGGGGTCGCCTACGGGGCCGGCCTGCGTGTGTCCGAGGTGGTCGGCCTCAAGACCGGCGACGTCGACAGCACCCGCATGCTGATCCGGGTCGAACAGGGCAAAGGCCGCAAGGATCGCAACGCGATGCTGTCGCCGCAGCTGCTGGAGTTGCTCCGGCAGTGGTGGCGCGAGGGCCGGCGCCGCGGCGTGATGCTGCCCCATGGCTGGCTGTTCCCCGGGATGAACAGCTTGGAGCCGTTGTCGACGCGTCAGCTGAGCCGCGCCGTCCACGAGGCCGCGGAAGCGGCCGGCATCAAGAAGCGCGTCTCGCCCCACACGCTGCGCCACAGCTTCGCCAC
>NZ_JARPVX010000213.1:0-872 GCF_033947565.1 Lichenihabitans sp. Uapishka_5 | reverse complement strand
TCGTCGGCAGCGTCAGATGTGTATAAGAGACAGTCGTCGCGCCGGGCGCGGGCCGGCCTCACCGTAGCACGGCCGCATGAGCGATACCCCCACCGACACGCCCCCGGCCAAGCGCCGCAAGCCCGCCGCAGCCGAACCCGAGGCCGTCGAGGCGGGTGACCGCATCGCCAAGGTGATGGCGCGCGCCGGCCTGTGCTCGCGTCGCGACGCCGAGGCCTGGATCGCGGAAGGCCGTGTCGCCGTCAACGGCAAGGTGTTGTCTAGCCCCGCCCTCAACGTCGGCCCGGACGACGCCATCACGGTGGACGGCCGGCCCGTGTCGGGGCGCGAGCGCACGCGCCTCTTCATGTACCACAAGCCGCGGGGCCTGGTGACCACTGCACGCGACCCCGAAGGGCGGCCGACGGTGTTCGACGCCCTGCCGGACCACCTGCCCCGCGTGGTGTCGATCGGCCGGCTTGACATCAACACCGAGGGCCTGCTGCTTCTCACCAACGACGGCGGCCTCGCCCGTGCGCTGGAGCTGCCCGCGACCGGCTGGCTGCGGCGCTACCGGGTGCGGGCCAACGGCTTTCTGCGGCAGGAACAGCTCGACGCGCTGAAGGACGGCATCACCATCGACGGCGTCGATTATGCCGGCATCGAGGCGGCGCTCGACCGCACTCAGGGCGCCAACCAATGGCTCACCATGGGGCTGCGGGAAGGCAAGAACCGCGAAATCAAGCGCGTCCTCGAACACCTCGGCGTCGTCGTCAACCGGCTGATCCGGCTGAGCTTCGGGCCGTTCCAGCTCGGCGAGCTCGCTGAGGGGGCCGTCGAGGAGGTGCGCACCCGCGTGCTGAAGGACCAGCTCAGTGACGCGCTGGCGGCCG
>NZ_JARPVX010000212.1:0-877 GCF_033947565.1 Lichenihabitans sp. Uapishka_5 | reverse complement strand
CCCTCCCTCGTCGAAACCCCTCAGTCTGTCTCATGAGCCCTGACGGCGGACAGTCTGCTGGTACACGGCCGCCCAGGGTGGCAGGTCGTTCGGCATCCAGCGCCAAGGGGCGCCCGTCTTGAGGATGTATCGCAGCCCGTTGAACACCTCTCGCAGCGCGTGCTCACGTTGCGGCGCCGCTTCGGACAACAAGGTCAGATATGGAGCAACAAGCGCCCATTCTTCATCGGAGACGTCAGACGGATACGGCTTGCGAATCATCCTCGCAAACTGAATCCACCCTCAGCATCAGTCCATAACAGCCTCTAGGGGCTCTCGTGCGGGTTTGCCTTCGTGAACGTTGGGATCCGCATGACCAGCCGGCTTCGGTCCCAAAGCTCTCCCTCATAGCTGCTCAACAGATCCCGAGCTTGCTGGATGGCCTTATTGTCACTTGGACCCAGCACCGTCACCGATATCTCGATCCGCCCGTTCGAACCGATAAGGTAGGCGCGATACGCGGATCTTGGGCCTTCAGAATGGTCCGGAAGTGCATGCGTCACGAGCGGGCTACGGGAGTGTGACGTCGTGAGACTCGACCGCCATCAAAGATGAGACGGAAACGGCCACCACGGAGGTGAGCAGGCGCGTTCCGTCCTCCTGCTCAATATTGACCACAATGGCCGTGCTTCGGCGACCTTTGCCGATCTCCTCGGAAGCTAGGTCAACCGCACCTTTGACGCCGAATGCGAGCGCGGCCTCGGGGGTGCCGAACTCGGCGCCCTCGTCGCGAGCGCAGTATTCCGAGTTGCGGAGATGGATGAATAGGAATGCCATAATCTAGCCTCACCAGGAGGCGCAAGCCAGAGCCCGCAGCCGTCAGCGCCTCGAAGCGATA
>NZ_JARPVX010000211.1:0-879 GCF_033947565.1 Lichenihabitans sp. Uapishka_5 | reverse complement strand
GCTAGGCCGTGTGGACGGATTTTAAGAGGATGAATCCGAGGGCCAGTGAAACGATACTGGCAAAGCTCTTGGCTGTTTTCTCGCAGCGGAGTGCGACACGCTTGAAGCGCTTGAGCTTGCCGAACGCCTGCTCGATCCGCGCTCGACCCTTGTACATGGTCTTGGGGAAGAACTTCGGCCTGTTCTTGGCATTCGACTTGGTCGGGATAGCCGGGCAGATACCGCGTGCCCGGGCGGCAGCGCGGTTTGCCTTGGAATCGTAGCCTTTGTCGGCCAACGCTGCGCGTGGGATCACGTCGGGCCCAAGGTCGAGCAGCAGGGGAAAGACAGGACTGTCGCCGGCCTCTCCGCCGGTCAGGTGGAAGGCGAGAGGCTGACCGTCGAAGTCGGTCTTGAGGTGGATCTTGGTCGAGAAGCCGCCGCGCGAGCGGCCGAGCGCCTGACCGGTTTGCCCCCTTTTGCCCCCGCGGCCGACACGTGGGCGCGCACCACGGTTGAGTCGAACATCTGCACCAGATGAGCGCTGCCGCTCAGGCCGGCCAGCGTGTCGAAGAAGGCCTCGAACACTCCGGCCTCACGCAACCGCCAGAACCGCTTCCACACCGAGTTCCAAGGACCGAACTCAGCCGGCAAGGCGCGCCATGAAACGTTGTTCAAGGTGAAATAGTGCATTGCTTCGAGGAACTTGCGATCGTCGCGGCCCTTGTCGCCGCGGCGCGAGCGAACCGCCCGAAACACCTGCAGCGCTACAGCCCAATCGTCGTCCGTCATCCGTGTCAGCATGGTCAATTCCGCAAAACCGACCCACTCTGAATCACCAATCAGGCTCCGTGGGAATCCACTGTCTCTGAACTACGCACATTCCGTCCACACGGCCTA
>NZ_JARPVX010000210.1:0-891 GCF_033947565.1 Lichenihabitans sp. Uapishka_5 | reverse complement strand
CTGGGATTGACCCGATTCAGTGGACAGTTTTGGAGCTTGCGGGTTAGGGCTCGATCACGGCAGTCTCTCCTCCGGCTTCGTAGACCATTGGTGATCGGTAGCCCAAGCCCGAATGCAGGCGCATCGGGTTGTACCAACCCTCGATGTAGCTGAAGCAGGCCATCCGGGCCTCCGCCTGGGAGCCGAACCGCCGCCGTTGCAGCAACTCGGCCTCGAGCGTCGAGAAGAAGCTCTCCGCCATTGCATTGTCATAGGCATCACCCACCGATCCCATCGACGGCCGGACGCCGGCTTCGCCACAACGTTTGCCGAATGCAACGGACGTATATTGGCTACCCTGATCACTGTGGTGGATGACGTTCTTCGGACGGCGCTGCCCCACGGCCGCCTCCATTGCGTCCAGCACCAACTCCGCCCGCAGGTGGTTCGCCATTGACCAGCCGACGATCTTGCGGCTCCAGGCGTCCAGCACGACGGCGAGGTAGAGGAACCCAGCTGCCGTCGGCACATAGGTGATGTCGGCGACCCAGAGTTGGTCTGGGCCGGAGGCCGTGAAGTTACGGTCGACAAGGTCCGGCGCAGGCCTGGCGTCCTTGTCGCGCACGGTTGTCGTCGGACCGCCATGCCGATGGCTCGCGCCCACCAGGCCCGCCTCGCGCATCAGGCGCGCAATCCGTTTGCGGCCATGTCGCTCGCCCAGGTTCTGGAGATCGGCGTGAACACGGGGTGCGCCGTAAGTCTGGCGCGAACTGCCGTGCACGGTCCTGACCCGCTTCAGCAACGCCGCGTCGGCAACAGCATGGCGGGATGGCGGCCTGTGCCGCCAGGCATAATACCCCGCCTTGGACACGCCGAGCACGCGCGCCATGGTGGAAACCGGAAAGCAGGCCT
>NZ_JARPVX010000020.1:0-55220 GCF_033947565.1 Lichenihabitans sp. Uapishka_5 | reverse complement strand
TGCTCGCTAAGCAAAACCGGCCATAATCAACCGCGGTCCTCACCGGAGGCATACGTTGCGCTGGTCTAGGCTCATTACAGAAACGCTATTAGACTTGCTTAAGCCGATAGGGGAGGGGATCTCTCGAATCCCGATTACATCGGCTCTGACTCAGCGCCCCATTACATCAATGCCATAGCTTCGCTGAACCACCACGCAAGCTTTGGCAATATTAATGATGGGATGAGCGAAAAGTCGGTGTGACGGCAACTGACATACGTGCGCATTGAATACACAATGACGAGCCAAACACGTAGCCAGCTATGCGCCCGGGATAGCGCGCATAGTGTCGTTCGACGATTTGTCGGTGCTGCGCTTGTTTGCATTGTTGCCGACAGGATATCCTGAGCTTCCTGACAACTCACGGCACGCAAATCCTTCCGCATATCTTGTCAAGCTGGCCTGAGGGAACTCTTGCATTCGCCACCTTCTACGATCGGTGAGTCTAGTCCGATCAACGTTCAAAGGCCAGATTGCAACTGCTTCAGCTTCAGTGATTCCAACCCGACACCCAAAGAAAATCAAGCCAGTCAGGACAGTGCGTTAGATTCGAATGAGACTGCTCCGATGAGCGATGGCCGTTCTGAACAGCTTGACAATCTACCTGATTTGTAGACAATAGCCTTGTTCTTGCGAAGGGCTCCCTGATCCGTGCGTATGCCGCGACCCATGCCGTCCCGCTTTTCATGCCGCGAAGCCGCGTCATGTTGCGGCGTACCATGCGGCGCGGGCCGTTAGGGTCATCACGCGCGTTGCCGATAGGCAAGGCCGTCTCGACGTTTAGTTCGGCCGATCGCCTGTCGTGGCCGCTCCCAGCCCTTGCTGGTTGAAAGCCGACGTTCCTTCTGGCGCTGCTCTGCGGCGCTTCCTTGCTTCAAGCTTTTCGGAGTTTCCCATGCCTTCGTCCGTGCTTCGCCTTGTTCTTTTGGCCGGCGTTGTTGGCCTGCCGACCGTTGCCGTCGCGGCGCCTGCGCGCCCCGTTGTGGTGGCCTACCAGACTGGTCCCGATCCGGTTGAGGTCGCGATCGCCAACGGCGCCTTGGCCAGGGCGGTGGGCCGCCCGGTCACGTTCCGGAAGTTCAACTCGGGCGCGGATATCTTCGCCGCCATCGCGTCGGGCGACGTGCAGGTCGGCTATGTCGGCTCGAGCCCCTTCGCGGCGGCGGCCAGCCGCGGCCTCGACATCAAGGCATTCTATGTGTCGTCGATCTCCGGCACCGATGAGGCCCTGGTGGTGCGCAACGGCTCGAACATCGCTGGACCGGCCGACCTCAAGGGCAAGCGCCTGGCGGCCGCCCCGGTGTCCACCGACCATTACCAGCTCCTCGCCACCCTGAAGCAGAACAACATCGCCGAAAAGGACGCCACCGTGTTGGCCCTGGCACAGCCCGAGATCGTGGCGGCGTGGCATCGCGGCGACCTCGACGGCGCCTTCGTCTGGGATCCTGCGCTCAGGGAGCTGAAGAAGACCGGCACGGTATTGTTAACCTCGAAGCAGGTGGCGGAACGCGGCGCCCCGACCTTCAACGCCTGGGTCGCGACCGCGGCTCTCGTCAAAGAGGATCCGGCCTTTCTGACGGCCTTTGCGGGGGAGGTCGCCCGGGAGAACGCGTCCTTCCTGACCGACAAGGCGGCCTGGGATCCCCAATCCGACAACGTGAAAGCCATCGCCAAGCTGCTTGGTGGAACTCCGGAGACCCAGGCGGCCGGGCTCGCGGATCTCAACCTGTTGCCGGCCGCGGCCCAGGCCAGCGAGGCCTGGCTCGGTGGTGGCGACAAGGGCGGTGTTGCCCGCATCCTCAAGGACACGGCCGGTTTCCTGAAGGAGCAAAGAAAGATCACCGCCGTGCGGGACGACTACAACGCCTTCGTGACGGCCGCCTTCGTGGCGCCGCTGTCCAACTGAGCGCCCCGCGCGTCGATCGGACCAAACCATGCTCCAGATCCAGCAGGCGAGCGTCTTCTTCGAGGGTGGGGGCGGGCGCCTCGTCCACGCCCTCGACCGGGTGTCGGTCGACATTGCCGAGAACAGCATCGTGGTGGCGCTCGGCGCCAGCGGTTGCGGGAAGTCGACGTTGTTGAACGCCATCGCGGGCTTCATGCCGCTGAGCGAGGGCGCCATCCTGCTCGATGGCGTGCCGGTCACCCGCCCCGGGGCCGACCGCGGCGTGGTGTTCCAGAAGGATGCCTTGCTGCCCTGGCGTAATGTCGTCGACAACGTGGCGCTGGGGCTCGAGTATGCCGGCATCGGGCGGCGTGAGCGGCGCGAGCGCGCCCGAGCGATCCTGCGCCTGGTGCATCTGGCGGATTTCGCCGAGGCCGAACCGCATCAGCTGTCGGGCGGCATGCGGCAGCGCGTCGGCCTCGCTCGCGCGCTCGCCACCGACCCCAAGGTGCTGCTGATGGACGAGCCCTTCGGGGCGCTCGACAGCCTGACCCGCGAACAGATGCAGGCGCTGTTGATCGAGATCTGGGCCAAGACCGCGAAACAGATCTTCTTCATCACCCACTCGATCGAGGAAGCGATCCTGCTCGGCACCACGGTGCTGGTGATGTCGCCGCGGCCCGGCCGGGTGGTCGAGCGACGCGAGCTCGATTATGTGCGCAGACTGGCCGGCGGCGACACGGTCGACGCCATCCGGGCCGAGCCCGGCTTCGTGCGGCTGCACGAGGACCTGCGCCGCGTGCTGCATGCCGGCGATGCCGCCGGGCGGCTGCAATGAGCGTGACCGTCAGCGATGCCCGCGTGTCGGCCCCGCCCGGGCCACCCCCGAGGCTGGTGCGCCCGCGCCACCATGGTCTCGCCGGTCGCTCCACTTGGCCGATCAGCCTGCTCAGTATCGTGGTGCTGGGGGCCGCCTGGGAGCTCGTATCCCGCTACGGGCTGGTGACGCCCTTGTTCCTGCCCTCGCCAGGGGATGTGGGAACGCAGCTGATCGCGGTGGCGACCGAAGGCTACGCCAATGCCACTCTGGCCGAACATCTCGCGGCCAGCCTCGGCCGCATCGTCTCGGCCTTGCTGATCGCCGCCGCGATGGCCATTCCCCTCGGCCTCGCCATGGGGCTCAGCCGCTGGGCCAAGGGCGTCGCCGATCCGATCATCGAATTCTACTGGCCGCTGCCGCCGCTCGCCTACCTGCCGTTGATGATCATCTGGCTCGGTATCGGCGAAACCTCCAAGGTGACGCTGCTCACCCTGGCGATGTTCGCGCCCATCTGTCTTTCGGCCCAGGCCGGCGTGCGTGGCCTGTCGGCCGAACGCATCAATGCCGCTCTGACGCTCGGCGGCACGCGGTTGCAGGTGTTCCGCACCGTTGTGCTGCCGGGGGCGCTGCCGGACATCCTCACCGGCCTGCGCATCGCCATCGGGGTCGGCTGGTCGACCCTGGTGGCGGCCGAACTCATCGCCGCCACACGCGGCATCGGCTTCATGATCATGTCGGCCGCGCAGTTCCTGGCCACCGACGTGGTGTTCGTCGGTATCGGCGTCATCGCGGCTTTCGCGTTCTTGTTTTCCCTCGGCATGCGCCTGCTCGAGCGCTGGCTGGTGCCTTGGCACGGGCGCGGCTGAGCGAACCCTTGTTCCATCCTGTTTCGGAGTTCATGACCATGACCACGCTGACCCGCCGCGCCGCCCTGCTGGCCGGCCTCGCCCTGACGACGGCGCTGCCCATCGCCTCTGCCCGGGCGGCCGATACCGTTCGCGTCGGCATCATGAGCGCCGAGGACGAGGACATCTGGGCGGTGGTGAAGACCGAGGCCGCCAAGCACGGCCTCGATCTCAAGCTCGTGGTGTTCAACGATTACACCCAGCCCAACGAGGCGCTGGAGAACGGCGAGCTCGAGGCCAATGCCTTCCAGCACAAGCCCTACCTCGACAACCAGATCAAGACGCGCGGCTACCACATCGTGCCGGTGGGCTATACGGCGGTGTGGCCGATCGGGCTTTATTCCCACACGGTGAAGACCGTCGCCGATCTGCCGAAAGGCGCTGTGATCGGCATCCCGAACGATCCCAGCAACGAGGGCCGGGCGCTGCGCCTGCTGGAACGGCAGGGCCTCCTCACGCTGAAGCCCGAAGCCGGCATCCTGGCCACCACGACCGATATCGTCGACAATCCGAAGAACCTGCAGGTGAAGGAGCTCGATGCCGGCATCGTCGGCCGCTCCATCGACGATCTCGGGGCCGCCGTGGTCAACACCGATTGGGCGTTGAAGTCGAACCTCACGCCCGCCGACCGCATCGCGACCGAACCGGTGGCCGACAACCCCTACCGCAACTTCATCGCCGTCAAGGCCGGCCACGAGAATGACCCCTGGGTCAAGACCCTGGTGGCCGCCTATCAGAGCGATGCCGTGCGGGACAGCCTGAAGACGGTCTACAAGGGCTCGGCGATGGCGGCATGGTGAGGCCCTTGGCGCGGCGCTTCGGGACGCGGAGCCGCCGATGACGCTCGCGTTCAGTGATCTCGAAGACGCTACGTCAGGGCTCCTTGTGGCGGCCGCACCCGCTTGCGAAGCCGCCCCTAAGGCAGCGCCGACGCCGCTCGTGCGCCTCACCGACGTGCGCAAGCGGTTCGGCGCCCTCCAGGCGCTCGACGGCATCTCGCTCGAGGTCGCGGCGGGCGAGATCCTGGGCATCATCGGCCGCAGCGGCGCCGGCAAGTCGACGCTGATCCGATGCTTGAACGGCCTGGAGCGCCCCGACGGTGGCACCGTCGAGGTCTTGGGGCAAAACCTCGCGAACCTGCGCGAAGCCGCGCTGCGCCGCTTGCGCGGCCGGGTCGGGATGATCTTCCAGCACTTCAACCTGCTGTCGGCCAAGACGGTGGCCGGCAATGTGGCGCTGCCGCTGCGGATCGCCGGCGTCGACCAAGCGAAGCGCCGGGCCAGGGTGGCGGACCTGCTTGCCCTAGTCGGGCTCGACGGCAAGGCCGACAGCTATCCGGCGCAACTGTCGGGCGGCCAGAAGCAGCGCGTCGGCATCGCCCGCGCGCTTGCGGCCGACCCGGCGCTGCTCCTGTCCGACGAGGCCACCTCGGCACTCGACCCCGAAACCACGGCCGCGATCCTGCAGCTGTTGCGCGACATCAACCGCCAGCTCGGCCTCACCGTAGTAATGATCACCCACGAGATGAGCGTCGTTCGGGCGGTGTGCCGGCGCGTCCTGGTGCTGGAACGCGGCACCGTCATCGAGCAGGGCCGCACCGCGGAAATCTTCGCGCGGCCGCGCACCGAGCTCACCCGACGGCTGATCGCCTCCGCCCAGCATGCGCCCGAAGCGGTGCCGGCCGAGCGGCTCGAGCCGAGCTACCGCCCCGGCCTATATGCGATCCTACGGGTGGTGGCGCAGGGCACAGCCGCGACGCGACCGCTCGTCGGCGCCCTGGCGGGCCATGCGGGCGTCGAGCCGTTGGTGCTCCGCGCCGAGATCGACCGCGTCGGGACCGAGCCGGTGGCGACGCTGGTTCTGGCCGTGCCGGACGGCACCCCCGAGCGCCTCGCCGCCCTGCAGGCCGGCGCGGGCTCGCTTTTCTCCAGCCTGGAGGTGCTCGGCTATGCCGCTGATCCCGTATGACCACCTGCTCCAGGCCTTCTGGGAAACCGTGACCATGACGGCGGTGTCGGGCGCGATCTCGTTCGTGCTCGGGCTCCCGCTCGGCCTCGTGCTGCTCAACACGGCGCCGGGCGGCCTGTGGGCCCATGCCTCGCTCAACCGGGGGCTCGGCGCGATCGTCAACGCGTTCCGGTCGCTACCCTTCATCATCCTGCTGGTGGCGCTGATCCCGTTGACGCGGCTGATCGTCGGCACCTCGATCGGCACCGCGGCCGCCATCGTGCCGCTGTCGATCGCCGCGATCCCGTATTATGCCCGGGTTGCCGAAGTGTCGCTGCGCGAGGTCGACCGGGGTCTTGTCGAAGCCGTGCGGGCCATGGGCGGCAGCCAGCTCACCGTCATGCGCGAGGTGCTGATCCCCGAGGCGTTGCCGAGCCTCGTGTCCGGCTTTACGGTGACGCTGGTGCTGCTCATCGGCGCCTCCGCGATGGCGGGTGCGGTCGGGGCCGGCGGCCTTGGCGACCTCGCGATCCGCTATGGCTATCAGCGCTTCAACACCCCCGTCATGGTGGCCGTCATCGTCGTGCTGATCCTGCTGGTGGCGGCCATCCAGGCCGGCGGCGACCGACTGGCCCGCCGCGTCGACCATCGCTGAAGCCACGACGTCGTCGGACCACCCAGCCATGCAGACGCTCGGTGCGGCCCGGGAGGCTCGATCAGCCCGGTTCGCCGCTGCCCTGGCGAAGCACCTGCAGCGCCACGACCGACCCATCAAGGCCGATCAGCGCCGCGTCGATCGGCGGCACGACGCCCTCCGGGCACGCGATCGCGACCGCGAGGCGACTGCCCGCCTCGGGTTCGAACAAGGCAAAATGCCACAGGGAGGCCGCATCGCAGCCAGGGCGCAGGCCGATGCTCCCGGGGTGTCGCAGGTCGAAGGACGCGGATGCGAGGTCGATCGCGACGCCGAGGCCCTGCGCCTTCCCGTAGGCTTCCTTCAGGGTCCAGAAGTCGAGGAAGCGTGTGCCGCGGTCGCGTTCCGTCAGCCCGGACAACTGCGCCCGCTCGTCGGCGGAGCACACGGTGCCGGCCACCGCGGTGACATCGAAATCGACGCGGCCCTCTACATCGAGGCCGAGCGCCCCGCTGGGCGCGACCGCGCAGCCGACCAGCCCCTTGCCGTGGCTGAGGCTGAACACCGGGGGAGGATGCCCGTCCGACCCCGGACGGACGAAAGGCTTTCCCGCGGCCACGCGGTCGAAACGCCAGCCGTCCGGCGACACCGCCGACGCCTCAGTGCTCAACATGCGTCGTGCGAGCGCATGGGCCGCGATGAAGTCGCGCCGATCCGTCGCGAAGCGCAGGCGCGCGGCTGCATGTCGCTCGTCGTCGTCCAGCAGGGCGAGGTCCCGGTCGGTTTCGGCGGCCCCGAGCCCGGCCGTGATGCGGCAACGCAGAGCGATCGGTCGCTGCTCACCCACGGTTCATCGCTCCCGAGCTCCGACCACCATTATGATCCCGCGCGGAACACGATGGCCCACGGCGCCGAGACTGCCACGCGGGGCCACATGGTCAACAGGCACGAGCCGTGCCGCTTGCCGGTGCGCGGGTGCGCGGGTTCGCGGCATCGGCGCGCTTTCATGCCGGGGCGCGCCCCTATAGGCAGGAAGGTGGCGCCCCGGACAGACCTGCCGACGCTGCCGATCCCCGGGGCCGCACACGCCCCCAAACGCTTGAGGACCGCCATGCATCATCGGGAACGCGCCGGCGCGCTCGCCACCGTTTGGGCCCTGTGCGGGCTGGCCATGCCTGCGCTGGCGCAGGACGCCGGTCCGACCCTCGAGGCGATCGTCGCCGGGTCGCAGCGCAGCACCGCAAACCTGGCGCGTGACCGCGACCGCCACCCGCTGGCCGACCTCCGTTTCCTCGGCATCCGGCCCACCGACACGGTGGTCGAGGTCCTGCCGGGCGGCGCCGGCTACTGGACCGAGATCCTGGGCCCATACTTGCGGCCGCAGGGCCGCTATGTCGCGGCCAACCCGCCGTCGTCCGACACCTCGGCCGAGGCCGTCGGCGGCAATCAGCTGTTCGCAGCCAAGCTCGCGGCCGACCCGGCGGATTACGATCGGGTGGTCGTGGCCGCCTTCGATCCGCCGCGCGACCTCGTGGCGCCCGGCAGCGCCGATGCGGTGCTGACCTTCCGCAACGTCCATAACTGGATGGCGTCCGGCACCGCCGATGCGGTGTTCTCCAGCTTCTTCCGCGCCCTGAAGCCCGGCGGCACGCTTGGCGTCGAGGAACATCGCGGCACGGACGACCGGCCCCAGGACCCGCAGGCGAAGAGCGGCTACGTGCGGGAGGATGTCGTGATCGGTCTGGCCGAGAAAGCCGGGTTCCGGCTCGCGGCGCGCTCGGACCTCAATGCCAATCCGCGGGACACCAAGGACTACCCCGACGGCGTCTGGACCCTGCCACCGACGTATCGGCTGAAGGACCAGGACCGGGCCCGTTATGCGGCGATCGGCGAAAGCGACCGCATGTTGTTGAAATTCGTCAAGCCGCAGCCATAAGGGCTCGGGCCAGCGAAGAAAGGAACACGAACCATGTTGCCGATCGGAAGCATCGCGCCGGACTTTTCCGCCGAGACCACGCAGGGGCCCATCCGGTTCCACGACTGGCTCGGGGCGGATTGGGCCATCCTGTTCTCCCACCCGAAAACCTTTACGCCGGTCTGCACCACCGAACTCGGGGCCGTGGCCCGGCTGCTGCCGGAGTTCCAGGCCCGCCACACCAAGGTGATCGGCCTGTCGGTCGACCCGGTCGAGGCGCATGAGCGCTGGGCCGCCGATATCGCCGCCACGCAGGGCCACGCCGTCACCTATCCGCTGATCGGCGACGCGGACCTCGCCGTGTCGAAACTCTACGGCATGCTGCCGGCCGACACCCCCGGCTCGGCGGAAGGCCGCACGCCCGCCGCCAACGCCACGGTGCGGACGGTCTTCATCATCGGTCCCGACAAGGTCATCAAGCTGGCGCTCGCTTATCCGATGACCACGGGCCGCAACTTCGACGAGATCCTGCGGGCCCTCGATTCCTTGCAGCTCACCAGCGCCCACAAGGTGGCGACGCCGGCCGACTGGCGCCCTGGCGACAAGGTCATCATCGCGGGCTCGGTCAGCGACGCCCAGGCGAAGGAGCTATACCCGGCCGGCTTCGAGGCGGCCGTGCCTTACCTGCGGATCGTGCCGCAGCCGCGCTGACCCCTCGGGCGGCGGTCGCGCAAGACCGCCGTCCCCCGCACCGCGGGGTGTTGGATCAAACCGACCGCCTCCAAAACCTCACGAAATCTTGAACTGCACTAATTCTGATCTGTTACCCATCGCGTAACAGGCCGTCGCAAACGCCGCCGCGCTCCGCCCTGGCGCTTGAGTTCAACGGCCCCGATGCCCTATCGCCGCAGGATCAACTTCGATCCAAGGCGAACCATTTGATGACGAAGCCGGCATCCCCGGGCCGCGTGCGGCGTACCCATGCGCGGACGGGACAGGATCCCGCAGTCCGCAGGCACGCGGCGCTCTACCGCTGCGGCTTGATGCTGCTGCCCGCGCTTGCGGCCGCGCCTGCCTCGGCGCAAACCGCCGCCCCGGCGCAGGTGCAGCTCGACGCCATCGACGTCGAGGGCGCGGCCAAGCCGGAATCCGGCACGGGGCCGATCAACGGCTATGTGGCGTCGCAAAGCACGGCCGGCACCAAATCATCCACGCCGCTGAACCGTACGCCGCAGTCGATCTCGGTGATCGGCACGCGGCAGATCGAAGACCAGAAGCCCGATTCCATCGAGCAGGCGTTGCGCTATTCGCCGGGCGCCGTGCAGCAGTTCGGCTTCGATCCGCGGACCGACTTCATCCTGATCCGGGGCTTCTCGGCCGAGCAGATCGGCTATTACCTCGATAACCTGCAGCTCTTCTCGAACGCCTTCGCAAGCTACAAGCTCGACCCCTGGAACCTCGAGCGCATCGAGGTCGTCGAAGGCCCTTCGTCGGTGCTCTACGGCGGCGGCAGCCCGGGCGGCCTCGTCAACGCGGTCAGCAAGCTGCCGACCTTCACGACCTTCGGGGTCGTGGAAGCGGGCGTCAACAATTTCGGCAACGCTTACGGGGCGGTCGACATCGGCGGCGTGGCGGGTGACCGGAACCAGTGGGCCTATCGCTTCGTCAGCGACGGTCACATCGGCGACACCCAGGTCAAGCACACGGAGGACGACCACGCCCTGGTGGCCCCGAGCCTGACCTACCGCCCGGATGCCGCGACCGCGCTGACGCTGCTCGGGCAATACCAGCGCGACTGGACCAACAACCCCAACTTCCTGCCCTATGAGGGAACCGTGAAGGCGGCGCCTTATGGCCGCATTCCGACGAACCTGTTCACCAGCGAGCCCAGCGTCGACACGTTCGAACGCGAGCAGTCGATGGTCGGCACGCGGTTCGAGTCGGCCCTGACCCCCTTCTTCACGGTGCGGCAGAATTTTCGCTTCAGCCACCTGAACGTGCTGGAATCGTCACTCTACGGCGGGGGATACGCCAATGGGGCGGCCAGCGCGGAACTAGCCCGCTACCAGTTCCTCACCCAGCCCTATGCCAATCAGGTGTCGGTCGACAACCAGGCCGAAACGCGTTTCGCCACGGGAGCGCTGCAGCACGACCTGCTGCTCGGCCTCGACTACAAGCACTACTTCCTGCACGACGATCAGGCCTTCGCGTTCGGGTCGAACCTCAATCTGGTGAACCCGTTCTACACGCCGACGACGCTCAACACCTTCCGGTACAACGACAATAACCAAACGGTCGACCAGACCGGCCTTTATGGGCAGGACCAGATCAGCTTCGACCGGCTGACCGTGGTGGGCGCCGTGCGGGAAGACTTCGTCAGCACCGATCAGAAGAGCCGTTCGACCGGCACCGGCTTCACCAGCAACCCGGATGCCACGACCGGCAAAGTCGGCGTCATCTACAACCTCGATAACGGCATCGCGCCTTACGTCAGCTATGCCACCTCGTTCAATCCGGTGATCGGCACCAACACGGCGACAAACCTGCCGTTGGTTCCCGAAACCGGCGAGCAGGAGGAGGTCGGCGTCAAGTACCAGTCGCCGAGCCTGCCCATCACGGCCCGCATCGCGCTGTTCAACCTGACCCGCGACAACGTGTCGACCACCGATCCCCTCAACGTGCAGAACACGATCCAGACCGGCCAGGTGCGGTCACGCGGCCTCGAACTTTCGGCTCAGGCCAACCTCACGGACGGCCTCAGCCTGATCGGCGCCTACACGGCCTATGACCTCGAGGTCACCAAGGATCTCAACACCGCGATCATCGGCAATGTTCTGACCGCGACGCCGCAGCAGTTCGGCTCCTTGTGGCTCGACTACACCTTGCAGGACGGTTACCTGCGCGGCCTGGGGTTCGGGGCCGGCGTCCGCTACGTCGGCCATTCCTTCGCCGACCAGGCCAACAGCCTCGAAGTGCCGAGCTATGTGCTGGGCGACGCCGCCATCCATTACGACACCGGCCACTGGCGCGCCGCCGTCAACCTGCAGAACATCGCCGACACCACCTATGTGTCGAGCTGCAGCTCGGGTTCGGCCTGCTTCTACGGCGATCGCCGCAAGATCATCGGCACGCTGGCCTATAAATGGTGAGCCGATCCGCCTTCTGAGGGCGTCGATCATCGCGGCCGGCGTCCCTCGACGCTGGCCGATCTGTTCTTTACACATACGGGATGGAGGCAAGCACCAGCACCCCGGTCCAGGCGCAGGATCTCGACGGTCTCACCTCGCGGGAGATCGATGAGCTTCGCGATTGCGTCTTCAAGGTCGATGTCGCCGGCCGCCTCGTCTGGTGCAATGCTGCCGCGCGGCAGCTTTGTGGCCTTCCCGAGGCCGATCTCGGGGCCATCGACTTCTTCGCGCAATTGATCCCGGCGGCCCGTCAGCCGGCTTTCCTGGGGCGCTTCAGGGCAGGGCTGCGACGTGGCGTGCTCGATGCCCGCTTTCCGTTTCTTTTCGGCTTCGAGCCGCCCATCCGGGCGCAGGTCGCCTTGCTGGATTCCGCCACGCCCGGCCATTATTGGATCGTCTTCGAGGCGGTGGTGGCCCTTGCGGCCACGCGGCAGCGGCATGCCGCCCTCGCCAGCGAGGCCGCCCAGGTGACGGTGGAGCGCAGGAGCCGGGCCGAACCGATCGACGCCGGCGTTTGCGAACGCGAGCCGATCCATATCCCCGGCGCCATCCAGCCTTATGCCAACCTGCTGGTGCTCGATCCAGGCGCGCTTCGGATCACGGCCTTCAGCGACGGCTGCCTCGCTTTGTTCGGTCGCGATGGTGCCGAGTTGATCGGAGGCGCGGCCGAAGCCGTGCTTCCAATGGATCTGCTCGTGCCCCTGCGGGCGGCCCTCGCCGATGAAGCGCTGGCGACGCCGGGACGGCCTTGGCGCCGGATCGCCCGGCTCGGGGGCGACACCGAGCCGTTCCTGGTGTCCGCGCACCGGCACGACGATGCCGTGATGATCGAGTTCGAGATGGCGCCCGACCGCGCCGACGATTACGGCCCCGCGACCGCACTCGACGCCCAGGAGGCCGTGACCCGCATCCGCGCCGCTGCGGATCTGACCGAGGCCGCAACCGCCTGCGCCGACGAGGTGCGGGCCATGACGGGCTTCGAGCGCGTGCTGGTCTACCGGTTCGATGTCGACTGGAACGGCGAAGCCATTGCAGAAAGCTTGGTGGCCGACTACCCGTCGCTGCTCGGGTTGCGGTTCCCGGCTTCCGATATCCCGGCCCAGGCCCGCGCGCTCTACACCAAGGCGCCGGCCCGCTTCGTGGTGGATCGCGACGCCACGCCGGCCGCCGTGCTGGCCGCACCGGCGGCCGCCAACCAGGCCGTCGACCTCACCTTCGTGCCGTCGCGCGCCTTGTCGCCGATCCACCTCGAATATCAGCGCAACCTCGGCGTCAACGGCTCCATGTCGGTGTCGATCCTCGATGGGGGCCGGCTTTGGGGCCTGGTGATCGGCCACCATCGCCAGCCCCATTACGTGGCGCCGGAAACCCGGGCCTTTGCGGCCCTGGTGACGGACGGCTTCGCGCTGCGGCTGCACGAGCTCGAAAGCCGCAAGGCCTGGGCCGAGCAGCAGGCGGCGCTCGAGGTGCAGAACACCTTGTTGCGACGGTTGGCCGGCCATGAGGATTTCGTTGCGGCCTTGAGCGTGGCCGGCGCCGGCGCCACGCTGCGCGACCTCGTCGAGGCGACGGGCGCCGCGGTCGTCAGCGCCGACCGGGTCGCGACCGTGGGGATGGCCCCGCCGGCCGACGCCCTGCAGGCGCTCGCGGCCTGGTTGCGGCAGACCCTGCCGGAGCATCAGACCATTTTCGCGACGGCCGACCTGTCGGAACATTGGGCACCCTCGACGCCGCTGCGCGGCCAGATGTCGGGGCTGCTGGCCGTGTTCGTCGGGGCTGAGCGCCAGCACCTCCTGCTCTGGTTCCGGCCGGAGGTGACCGCCACCGTGGTCTGGGGCGGCGACCCCCGCAAGACCGTGTTGTCCGAGGTCGGCAGCAGCGTCGTGCTGCCGCGTCGCTCCTTCGAGCGCTGGGTCGAGGAACGGCGGGGACAGGCGGAGGCGTGGGCGTCCTGGCAGGTGTCGGCCGCCGAGGCGCTGGCGGTCGCCATCGAGGGCGTGGTGCTGCGACAAGGGCGCAAGATCGCCGAATTGTCGTCGAAGCAGCAGGAACTCACCTATGCGCTCGAACAGCGCGAAATCCTGGCCCGCGAGATCGACCACCGGGTGAAGAACTCGCTGCAGATCGTCGCCGGCGTCATGCTGATGCAGGCGCGGAGCATCGAGGATGTGGCCGCCAAGGCGGCGTTCCAGGACACCTACACGCGGGTGATGAGCGTGGCGCGCGTGCATGACGCCCTGCAGCACGCCCATGATGCCGAAACGGTCGACCTCGGTGAAACCCTGCGGCTGCTCTGCGGCGACATCGCGGCCAGCCTTTCGGACACGGCCGACCGCCTGAGCGTGGCGGCCGACCCGGGGGTGATGGTGCCGAGCCGCACCGCCGTGGCGTTGTCGCTGATTGCCACCGAGCTGATCACCAACGCCTTCAAATACGCCTATGCGCCCGGCGTGCCGGGACCGGTCGAGGTTCGGGTGGAGCCGCGCGGCGCAGGCGGCCTGCGCCTCAGCGTCGGGGATCGCGGACGCGGCCTGCCGGCCGATTGGGAAGCCGGCCCGCGCAAGCGCGGCGGCCTCGGGATGCGGGTCATCCGGGCCATGCTGGCCCGCATCGATGCCGAGATGAGCGTCGAAGCCGATGACGGCGCCGGAACCCGCTTCGTCATCGTGGCTTGAGGCGGACACCCATGATGACTGGACCCAGCAGCATGCCGTTCGAACCCAAGCGACTGACCGAGCTCGCCCATGGCGGCGGCTGCGGCTGCAAGCTGGCGCCGTCCGTGTTGCGGACGTTGTTGGCCGATCAACCGCTCGCGGCTGCCTTTCCGCAGTTGCTCGTCGGCACCGAAACGGCCGACGACGCCGCCGTCTGGCAGATCGACGCCGACACCTGCGTGATCGCCACCACGGACTTCTTCATGCCCATGGTGGACGACCCGCGCGACTTCGGCCGCATCGCGGCCACCAACGCGCTGTCGGACATTTATGCGATGGGTGGCAAACCCATCATGGCGCTGGCGATCCTCGGCATGCCGATCGACAAGCTGCCCCCTGAGACGATCCGCGCCATCCTGCAGGGGGGCGCCTCGATCTGCGCCGAGGCCGGCATCCCGGTGGCGGGCGGCCACTCGATCGATGCCCCGGAGCCGATCTATGGCCTCGCGGTGATCGGGATTTGCCGTCCCGACCAGGTGCGTCGCAATGCCGGCGCCCGACCGGGCGACGCACTGATCCTCACCAAAGGGCTCGGCGTCGGCATCTATTCGGCGGCCATCAAGCGCGGGGCGCTGTCGCCTGACGCCTATGCCGAGATGATCGCCTCGACGACGCTGCTGAACCGCATCGGCGCGGAACTCGCGGCCGACCCGGACGTGCATGGGCTGACGGATGTCACCGGGTTCGGCCTGCTGGGCCATGCGCTCGAGATGGCGCGTGGCGCAGCCTTGCATTTGACGATCGAGGCCGACGCGGTGCCGCTGCTGCGCGACGCGGCGGCGCTGGCGGCCGACGGCTTCGTGACCGGTGCCTCCGAGCGCAACTGGCAAAGCTACGGCGAAGCCGTAGTGCTGCCCGACGTTTGGCCTGACTGGCGCCGCAAGCTGCTCACCGATCCGCAAACCTCCGGCGGCCTGCTGGTGTCCTGCGCGCCCGAGGCTGCGGCTGCGCTGGTGGACCGCATGCGCGCCGCCGGCTATCCGATGGCTGCCCGGATCGGCACCGCCGTCGCAGGGCCGGCGCAGGTCACCGTGCTGGCCGGAACCGCGCCGCCGGACGCTCGTTGACGTCCCGAAGGACACGCCGCATGACCCGTATTTGCCCCCTCGCAGCCAGCCTCCTGCTCGGCTTCCTGTCCGGCCCCGCCCTGGCCCAGAGCCCACCCGCTTCGCCCGCCGGCAAGCCCCAAAGCGACTGCGCCAACGCGGCCGCCACCTTGACGCCCGCGACTCAGACGGCTCCAGCGGCTGCCGACGGCACCGCGCCCGGCAATGCCGGATCGACGGGATGGAGCGGCGGCACCGGTGGGTCGTATCTCGGCACCACGCCGGCCGGCGCCAGCAAGGACTCGAAAACGTGGCAGCCCGCTACGGCACGCGGGCTCGATCCGCTGGCACCCCAGGCGCCCGTGCCAAAGGCCTGCTAAGGCCGGGATCGCTTCAGAAAACCGTCAGTGGGGCTTCATGGCTTCGAGCGAAAGCCGTAAGCCGTTGTCGTTGAAGAACTCGCCTTCGCGGATGAGGAGCCGGTCCTCGTTCAGTTTGCCCACGAGCGCCGCGAGCCGGCCGCGGGCGATGGCATCCGCCACCAGCCCCTCCCGTCCGGCGCGAAACAGCGCGGCACCCGTCCACGCGACGCCGGCGCCATCGAACAGCGCCGCCATGGCGGGCCATCGTGTTTCATCGCCCATGACGTGCAGATAGGCCGAGCGCAGCAGGTCGATCCTGGTTTCGCCGATGTGGACCAGCACGAACAACAGCGTGAACGGCCCCGCCTCGGCGAAGGTCGTCACCAGCCATTCGTCGAAGTCGGTCGGCAAGGAGGCCGTCATGGCGTCTCGAAACATCGTGGCGGAAGAGAATGGGAGTCGAACCCACCCGGGACAGTCTCGCTGCCCCACCCGGATTTGAAGTCCGGACGCCCCACCGGAGACGATTCTCTTCCCTAAGGCCTGATTGCGGTCGCCGGTCCGAACAGGTCGAGCCGGTGCGGGTTGATACGGCGCAGATCACCCCGCCGCAAGGTCAGACCATGGCGGTCGAAGAAGTCGAGGATCTGGATCGCTACCTTGCGGCCGTTGTCCATGCGGTCGCGGAACTCCGCCGCCGTGAAGGTGCCGCCTGTCGCCTCTGCGGCGACGTCCCGCGCCAGCAGGGCCATCTCGGCCGTGACGCTGCGCAAAAAGAAGTGGTCATGCGCCACCTGATCGACGCGCCCGAGCCGGCCGCAGGCTTTCAGCAGACGGCGGAGGTCGGGCTCCGGTGCATCGAGCGCGCCCGCGAGGTCGCGCACCCGTGGCGGCCGGAACCGGGCCAGCCCATCGCCGGCCAGCAGCGGCGCCACGCGGTGCCACAGGGTCTCGTCGGCTTCCGACAAGCGCACCGCATGGCCGGGCAGGCGCACGAAGGCGCCTTCGAGCACGATCGCGCCGGCGTCGGCTTGCCGCTCCAGCGCCAGCCGAAAGGCCTCGGCGGGCAGGCGGGGCTCGAGTTTCAGGCGCAGGCGCTCGCGGCCCAGGCCCTGCAGATCGGCATGCTCGGCATGAAACGTCGCGAGCTCAGTGGCCAGCTGATGGGCGAAGCGCTCCCAGGCGGCGGTGCCGAGCGCCAGGCGGGTTGCGCCGGCCGGCAGCATCGTGCCGGCTCGGTCTTCGAGCGCACGCGCCTGGGCGTCACCCATCGCATGGTCGCGCCCGAAGGCTGCGGCATCGACCCAGAAGGGGTGCAGGGTCAACAAGGTCGCAAAGGCCGTCGCCGGGTCGTCGGCCCGCAAGGCGTCGAGCTGCGCCAGGCGCTCGGGGGTGCGGCGTTTGCGGGCCGGCGGCCGCAGGTCGAGCAACCGGCCGCCGCCCATCGTGCGCTGGGCCGACACGTCGCGGATAACGAAGCGGTCGCCCACCGTCGCCGCGACCGGGCGGTCGAGCACCAGTTGCACGGGTCTTTCGCGCCCGGGCGCCACCGGCCCGTCGAGCGGCACGATGCGGACGCCAACCTCTGTGCTGCCGAGGTGCAGCCGCGCCGGAAACCAGGGTCCGATCGGCTTGGTTTCGCCGGGCAGCAGCCGCAGGGTGGCATCGATGCGCTCGGTCGGGGCGTGCAGGCCGGGCGTCAACACCACGTCGCCGCGCGCGATGGCATCCTTGCCGACGGCCTCGCCGGCAAGGTTGAGGGCGCAGCGCTGCCCTGCCATGCCGCGGTCGGCTGGGCGGTTCTGGGCGTGAATCGACCGCACCCGCGCCGGCAGGCCGGATGGGCTCACCACAACGCGATCCCCGACGTTCACCGTGCCAGACAATACCGTGCCGGTCACCACCACCCCGGCGCCGGCCAGCGTGAAGCAGCGATCGACCGCGAGCCGGAAGGCGCCATCGGGAGCCGCTGCGGCGGTGTCGCGCTCGGCCTCGGCCAACCGCTGCCGCAGCGCCTCGACGCCTTCTCCGGTGATGGTCGAAACGGGCACCACCGTGGCGCCGCGCAGGCCCGTCGGGGCCAGCAGCGCCGCGATCTCGGCCTCGACGGCGGCGCGGCGCGCGGCGTCGGCGAGGTCTGCCTTGCTGAGCGCCACGACGCCGCGGCGGATGCCGAGAAGGTCGAGGATCGCCACATGCTCGCGCGTTTGCGGCATGACGCCGTCGTCGGCCGCCACCACCAGCAGCGCCAGGTCGATGCCGCTGGCACCTGCCAGCATGGTGTGGACGAAGCGCTCGTGGCCCGGCACGTCGACGAAGCCGGTGATCCGGTCATCGGCAAGCGGCTGATACGCGAAGCCAAGGTCGATCGTGATGCCGCGCGCTTTCTCTTCTTTCAGGCGGTCGGCATCGACGCCGGTCAGCGCTTTCACCAGGGCCGTCTTGCCGTGATCGATATGGCCGGCAGTCCCGACGATCATGCGGCAGGCCTCGGGGGCACGAGTGGTGACGCGGCGCGGCGTTCAGCGTCGGCGATGGCGTCTGACGTCAGAGCGCCCCGGGCCGCCGGCAGAAAGGGATGCGCCAAGGCGCTGCCGCCCGCGACGGCGCGCAGCAGCCAGGCCAGGGCGGTTGTGGCGTCCCGGCTGACGCCGTTGCCGAGCAGGTAGGCCGCGCCCAGCATGGCCTGCCCGTCGGCATCGCCCGCTTCGGCGCCGCGTCGCCACCAGGAGGCCGCCGCTGTGGCGTCCCGCGGTACCCCGATGGCGTTGTGGTGCAGCATGCCGAGCCGCGTCATGGCGGCCGCGACCCCGCCCGCGGCGGCTTTCTCGGCCCAATGGCGCGCGGCGGCGGGATCGGCCGGCATCACCTCGCCCTCGAGCAGCATCCAGCTCAGCATGTCCTGGGCCGGCGCGTCGCCTTGTTGGGCGGCTTGACGGTAGAGCTCGGCCGCGCGGGCAAAATCGGTGGCGGTGCCTTCGCCCCGGAAATGCAGGGCGGCGCAATTGCGTTGCCCGACGGGATCGCCGTTGTCGGCCGCGAGGGTCAGCCAGCGTAGCGCCAGGGCGGGATCGCGCGCCACCCCGAGCCCCTCGGCGAAACAAGCCCCGATGTTGGATTGCGCCCGCGCCACGCCGGCCCGGGCCAGCGGCTCCCAGAGTGCCAACGCGGCCGCGTGGTCGCCCGCCTCCGAGGCGGCGCGGGCGTCGGCCAGGACGGCGGCCGTGTCGGGCGCGCGACCGCGCAAGCGATCAAGCCAAGCCATGGCAGGGCTCCCGGCGTGGCGCAGAGCCGAAGGCCATCGGTCGAACGGGACCCTTGCCTGGACCGACCGAGCCGCACAGGGCACGGACGCAGGGCTCAAACGATCGAAGTTCCGCCCCGCTCATCGCGGCAACGCCCGCAGGCTGGCCAGCAACCCCGCCTCGTCCTCCAGGCAACGCAAGTCGAGCACCAGCGCGTCGTCGGCGATGTGGCCGAGGACCGGGCGGGGCAGGGCGCGGAGGTCGGCGGCCAGGCGCGCCAATGCGGTGCCGCCGCCCGCGGCGAGCCGCAGCCCGGCGCTCGGCAGCGTATCGATCGGCAGGGCGCCGGAGCCGATCTGGCTGCGGCAGGCACAAACCTCGACCGTGGCGCGGCTGCCGAGCGCTTCCGCGACCGGTGCCGCGAGCCGCTGGCTCAAGGCGAGGATCTCCGGTTGCTTGCGGGCGAGCAGCCGCAGGGTCGGCAGCCGTTCGGCCAGCCGCTCGGGGTCGCGGTAGAGTTTCAGGGTCGCGACGAGCGCGGCGATGCGGATCTTGTCGACCCGCAGGGCGCGCTTCAAAGGGTTGCGGTTGACGGCCGCGACCAGATCCTTGCGGCCGACGATGAAGCCGGCCTGCGGGCCGCCAAGCAGCTTGTCGCCCGAGAAGGTGACGAGGTCGGCGCCCTCCAGCACCGTGTCGCGCACGGTGGGCTCACGCTTGAGGCCCCAACGCGACAGATCGACGAGGGTGCCCGAGCCGAGGTCGTTCAACAACGGCACGCCGCCCTCGTGCGCCAGCGCCGCGAGGTCGCGGTTCTCCACTTCGGCGGTAAATCCCTCGATGCGATAGTTCGACGGGTGCACCTTGAGGATCAATCCGGTCTCGGGCCGCAGCGCCGCGCGGTAATCTTTCGGGTGTGTGCGATTGGTGGTGCCGACCTCGACGAGCCGCACGCCGGCGCGCTGCATGATGTCCGGCATCCGGAAGGCGCCGCCAATCTCGATCAACTCGCCGCGCGAGACGATCGCCTCGCGGCCGGCCCCGAGCGCGTTCAAGGCGATCAGCACCGCGGCCGCGTTATTGTTGACGAGCGTCGCGTCTTCGGCGCCGGTCAACTCGCACAACAGCACCCGCAGGTGATCGTCGCGTTCGCCGCGCCGGCCGGTGTCGAGGTCAAGCTCGAGTGCGGCCGCCTCGCGCATGGCCGCGGTCGCGGCCTCGATGGCGGCTTCGGCCAGGAGCGCGCGGCCGAGATTGGTGTGCAGCACCGTGCCGGTGAGGTTGAACAGCGGGCGCAGATTGGAGCGGTCGGCGGCTTCGAGGGCCAGCAGGGCCTGGGCGATGAGCCCTTCGGGCAGCGGGGCGGGCTGGCCGGCCCGGATGGCGTCCCGGGCATCGTCGAGGGTGCGGCGGACCGCCATGGCGGTCGCGGCATGGCCGAACCGCTCGCAGGCCGCCGCGAGCGCGGTTGTCCGCAGCAGTTGATCGACCGAGGGCAGGGCGCGGAGCGCGGCATGATCGGGCATCAGCCGATCCTCGCGTCCTTGTGGCGCGTGGCGCTTTGTTGAGGCGCTGCGATCACCACCTCAATATCCCAGCAGATAGGGGTTGAAGCCGGCACGGCGGTAGGCGGTGTCGTGCATCAACAGGTCGAGCCCGAGGCTGCCGATGTCGTCGGCAAGCGGCTCCAAGGTCGGATTGCGGTTCTGGTACAGGATCTTCAGCCAGCTATGGCAGATGTCGCAGACCTCCGCCTTGATTGTCGCATCCTCGTCTGCATCCCCGGCTTCCCGGTAGCCGATCCCCTGGGTGGAGCCGCAGGCGAGGCATTTCACCCGCACTTCGTTCCATTGCATGGCGCAGCAGGCGCAAACGGCATAGCGCGCCCCATCGGCGCCCATGAACCCCACCACCACGGAAGCGAGCGGCGGGCCGCCGCAGGCCGGGCACACCCCGGTCGCCACCGGGCTGAGGGCCTTGGGGTCGAGCGTCGCGGCGACGCTCGCGGCCAGCACCTGTGTGCCGGCGGCAATGAAAAGGTGCGCCGCGAGGCTGTCGAACGGGATCGCATCGGCCAGGACGTTGCGGGCCATGCCGGCCAGGGTCGCGGCATCGGCATTTTTCGCGGCCAGCAAGGCCGCCTGGGCCGGGGCCGGCATGTCGAGCGTGCTGGCGGCGTCGAACAAAGCATCGAGCACGAGCGACAGGTCGGGGTCGTCGGCAAGTGTGCGGCGATCGATCGGCGGCATGGCGGCCGCGCGAGCGCGCTCGATCTGCGCGGACGCGACCGGCGTCACCTCGAGC
Organism: Lichenihabitans sp. Uapishka_5; assembly: GCF_033947565.1. Classification (NCBI taxonomy): domain Bacteria; kingdom Pseudomonadati; phylum Pseudomonadota; class Alphaproteobacteria; order Hyphomicrobiales; family Lichenihabitantaceae; genus Lichenihabitans; species Lichenihabitans sp. Uapishka_5. The sequence goes on along the minus strand of NZ_JARPVX010000020.1, from coordinate 34,216 downwards.
CGGTCCGCGATGTTGGCCTGGATGCCGGCGACGGCGCCGAGGAAGTCGAGGTAAGGCGCCAGCGCGTGCCCGGGCGCCAAGGCCCCGAAGCGGTCGGCCCGCCGCGCGAACAGGCGACGTGGGTCGGGCGCCTGGACGTAGGGTGGTTTGGCGATGCCACCGATGGCGGTAGGGTCGGCCTGAAAGGGGTTTGGATCAGCCATGTCGCCTCGCGGGCCGCACGGGCCACGGATGGTAATGGGCGCCCGCCTCGCGGGTGCGAGGGAGGCGCCGCTATTCCGCCGGATCGATGCGACGCGCGCCGACCATCTGCTTCAGCCATTTGCGGTGATGCCGGTAAGCCCAGCCGCCCGTCACCGAGCCGCGCGTCATGGCCCGCAGCGTGCCGCGCGTCCAGATGCCGGCATAAAGATGCAGGATGAAGACGCAGATGATCAGCACGGCGAAGATCGCATGCACCAGGATAGCGACCCGCTTGACCGGGATCGCGGTGGCATCGGCGAAATACTGGTCCCAGATGATGACACCCGAAACGATCAGCGCGAGGATCAAGCCCGACATCGCCCAGAAGATGAACTTCTGCCCGGCATTATACTTGCCGAGTTCCGGCAGCTTGTCCTCGTTCTGGGCCACCACGTCCTTCAGATGCGAAACCCAGACCACGTCGGTGCGGGTCGGCAGATTGGCACGCCACAGCTGGAAGAAGAACACGAAGAACGAGAAGAACAACACCACTCCGATCCAGGGGTGGATGAAGCGCGTCCATTGCCCGCCGCCGAACAAAGCGGTGAGCGGGAAGAACACGGGGTAGAACAGCGCGAGGCCCGAGATCGACAGCAGGATCAGGCTGGCCGCGATGATCCAATGGTTGGCGCGGGCGGCCGGGCCGTAGCGGTTCACCCTGATCGGGTCGCCGCGATGGATACGGTCGCCGGGTTGCAGGCGTTCGGCCTCCATCAGGGGTGGTGCTCCTCAGCGGCTGGCTTGCCGTCGACGATGCGCTCGGCGTTCTCTTCGTCGGCGCGTGTCACGCGGTTGGCGCGACCCAGGATGCCGTGCAGGAAGCTGCCGGCAGCCGCGAGCCCCATGACCGCAAGACCCGCATATTTGGTCATGCCCTTCCAGGTCTCGACGACGGCCGAGATGTGCGGGTCGTCCGGCAGGTCGGCGTAGATCCCCGGTTTGTCGTTATGGTGCAGCACGTACATCACGTGGGTGCCGCCGACGCCCGGCGGATCGTAGAGACCCGCATTGCTGTAGCCGCGCGACTTCAGGTCCTTGATGCGCTCTTCGGCATGGATCTTCATGTCGGCCTTGGTGCCGAAGGTGATCGCCTTGGTGGGGCAGGCCTTGGCGCAGGCCGGGCCCTGGCCGACCGCGACACGGTCCGAGCAGAGGGTGCACTTGTAGGCCTTGTGATCGGTCTTCGACAGGCGCGGGATGTTGAAGGGGCAGCCCTTCACGCAATACCCGCAGCCGATGCAGTTCTCGTGGACGAAATCCACGATGCCGTTGGTATATTGCACGATGGCGCCGGGCGACGGGCAGGCCTTCAGGCAGCCCGGGTCGGAGCAATGCATGCAGCCGTCCTTGCGGATCAGCCATTCGAGGTTGTCGGTCTCGGGGTTCACCCATTCGGTGAACCGCATCAGCGTGTACATCTCGGACGTGAGGTCGTGCGGGTTCGTGTAGACGCCGACGTTCTCGCCTACGCCTGGGCTCGTGTCGTTCCACTCGATGCAGGCCGACTGGCAGGCCTTGCAGCCGATGCACTTCGACACGTCGATGAGCTTGGCGACCTCCGTCAGCTGACGCTCGGGCGGCGGCAGCGACGAGGTGGCCGAGCGGCGCACCATGTCGCGCTCGGTCAGGTTGGTTTCCATCGCCTGCACAGGCGGGTTGGCGGCCGCCGTGCGGGGGCTGTCGGGGCGCATCATCGAAGAACTCCCTCGATGCTTATTCCGGGGCGGCGAAGCCGAACCTGGAACCGGTGTGCAGCATTCGATCGTCGCCGAAGCTCCCCGGTTCCGGATCTCCGCTTCGCTGCGTCTGGAATGAAGGCATGGTTCAACCGGGCCACCCTCATGCCACGGCCTCGTTGGGTGGCGTGGTGGGTTCGATGTTCACCAGGAAGGCTTTCGACTCGGGCGTCTCGATATTGGCGTCGCCCACGAAGGGCACCAGGGAGTTCGGTCCCCAGCCCTTCTTGGCGGCGCCGACGAAGCCCCAATGCAACGGGATGCCGACCACATGGACGGCCTTGCCGTCGCACATGAGCGGGCGGATGCGCTTGGTCACCACGGCCTTCGCTTTGATGGAACCGCGCTTCGACCACACCCGCACCCAGCCGCCGAGGGTGATGTTGCGCAACGCCGCGAGCTCTTCCGAGATCTCGACGAAGAACTCGGGCTGCAAGGCCGCATTCACCCGGTTGTGCTTGGTCCAGTAGTGGAAATGCTCGGTCAACCGGTAGGAGGTCGCCGCAAAGGGGAACTCCGCCGAGGTGCCGAATTGCGCCACGTCGTTCTGGAACACGCGCGACACCGGGTTGCCGCGGATCTTCGGGTTGATCGGGTTGTCGATCGGCGACTCGAAAGGCTCGTAATGGGCCGGGAAGGGCCCATCGCGCATCAAACCGCGCACGAAGAGGCGCGACACCCCTTCCTGGTTCATGATGAAGGGACCGACGTCCTGCGGCTTCGCGGTCGGAGCGATGTCGGGCACATCGTATCCCGACCATTTCGACCCGTCCCACTCGATGATCTTGCGGCTCGGATCCCAGGGCTTGCCGTTGATGTCGCAGGAGGCGCGGTTGTAGAGCGTCCTGCGGTTCAGCGGCCAGGCGAAGGTCCAGCCCAGATAGGCGCCGGTGTCGCCGGGATCGTGGTTGTCGCGCCGGGCCATGTTGTTGCCCTGCTCGTTGAAGTTGCCGGAATAGATCCAGCAGCCCGACAGGGTGGTGCCGTCGTCGCGCAACTGCGAGAAGTTCAGCACCTGCTTGCCGGCCGCCAGCACCAGCTTGGTCGGGTCGGCCGCATCATGCAGGTCCGCCAGCGCGCGGCCGTTGATTTCGCGCGCCAGTTCTTCCGGCGTCGGCTCCGTCGGGTCCTTGTAGTCCCAGGCGAGGTTGAGGATCGGGTCCGGGAAGGCGCCGCCCTCCTTGCGGTACAGCTCGCGCAGGCGAACGAAGATCTGCCCCATGATCCAGGTGTCGTGCTGCGCCTCGCCGGGCGGCGTGCCGCCGGCCCAGTGCCATTGCAGCCAACGGCCCGAATTGGCGAGCGACCCTTCCTCCTCGGCGAAGCAGGTGGTCGGCAGCTGGATCACCTCGGTCTGGATCGCCGCCGTGTCGACGTCGTTATATTCGCCGTGGTTCTCCCAGAAGCGTGCCGTTTCGGTCTGCAGCGGGTCCATGGTGGCGAGCCACTTCAGCTTCGACAGCGCCGAGGTGATCTTGCCCCGGTTCGGGAAGGCCAGCAGCGGATTGAAGCCCTGGCAGAAGTAGCCGTTGACCTTGCCGTCGTTCATCATCTCGAAGATGCGCAACACGTCGTAGGACGGCACGTCGAGCTTCGGCAGGTAGTTGTAGGCCCAATCGTTGTCGGCCCGCGCCGCATCGCCCCACATGGCTTTCTGGAAGCTGACGAAGAACTTCTTGTAGTTCTGCCAATAGCTCGTCTGGCCGGGCCGCAGCGGCTTGAACTGCCGCGTCGACATGTAGGTGCCGAAGTCGGGCTCGATCTCGGTCGGGATATTGAGGTAGCCCGGGATCAGGTTCGACATCAGCCCGAGGTCGGTCAGGCCCTGGATGTTGGAATGTCCGCGCAGCGCGTTCATGCCGCCACCCTGCACGCCGATGTTGCCGAGCAGCAGCTGCAGCATCGCCATGCCGCGGATGTTCTGGGCCCCATGCGAATGCTGGGTCCAGCCGAGCGCGTAAAGCGACGTCATCGTCTTGGTCGGGGACGAGCACTCGCCGATCATCTGGCAGATGGTCAGGAACTTGTCCTTCGGCGTGCCGCAAACCCGCTCGACGAACTCGGGCGTGTAGCGGTCGACGTGCTCTTTCAGCAGGTTCCAGACGCAGCGCGGATGCTGGAGCGTCGGGTCCACCACGGCGAAGCCGTCGGGGCCGATCTCGTAGTCCCAGGTGGTGCGGTCGTAGTCGCGCTTTTCCGCGTCATAGCCCGTGAAGAGGCCGTCCTGATAACCGAACCCCTCCTTCACCAGATACGACATGTTGGTGTAGTTCTTGGCGTATTCCCACTGGATCTTGCCATTTTCCATGCAGTAGCGGATCACGCCGTTGAGGAACGTGATGTCCGAGCCCTGCCGGATGGGCGCGTAAAGGTCTGCCACCGAAGCCGTGCGCGTGTAGCGCGGATCGACGACGATCAGCTTGGCGCCCCGGTTGGCCTTCGCCTCCGTGACCCATTTGAAACCACACGGGTGTGCTTCCGCCGCATTGCCGCCCATCACGATCACGAGATCCGTGTTCTTGATGTCGGTCCATGCGTTGGTCATCGCACCACGGCCGAAAGTCGGGCCCAAACTGGACACCGTAGGGCCGTGTCAGACGCGCGCTTGGTTATCGAACGCGACGATCCCGGTCGACCGCACGACCTTGTAGGTCGCATAGGCCGTCTCGTTGGTGGTGGCGGAGGCCGCCAGGAAGCCGACGCTGGTCCAACGGTTGACCGGCGTGCCCTTGGCGTTCTGCGCAATGAAATTCGCGTCGCGATCGTCCTTCATGTGGCGGGCGATCTTGTCGAGCGCCACATCCCAGGACACGCGTTCGAAGCTGCCCTGGCCCGGCTTGCGGATCATCGGATGCGTCAACCGCGTCGGCGCGTGGATGAAGTCCTTCAGCGCCGCGCCCTTGGGGCACAGCGTGCCCCGGTTGGTCGGGTGGTCGACGTCGCCCTCGATATGGACGATTTCGGCCTGCTCACCCTTCCGAAGGTCGCCCTTCGAATACATGATGATGCCGCAGGCGACCGAGCAGTAGGGGCAGGTGTTGCGGGTTTCCACCGTGGTGGTCAGCTTGAACGGCCGTACATGGGCCATCACCGCCGCTTCCGCCGCGCCGAAGCCCATGGCCCCGAGCGTCGTCCCTGCCGCACCCACGCCCGCAGCCTTCAAGAAGCTGCGCCGCGAGAGCTCCATATTCATGGCAACCCTCCTGCACGCGACCCGGATCACATATCCGTGCTGGCCGCCGTGTCATCTATCTCAGTTTCGAATAATGATAAGTTTCGCGCCGCACGGCGTCAAACGGATCGCGTGGGCGTGGTGTCGCGTGTGGTCGCCTAGATGGCGAGTTCTTCGGCGCCGATCGTGTAGCGCGCTTGCTGCGGCTGGGTGCAGTCGAGACGATCGGCTGCCCGCTCGACCTGCGGGTACATCAAAAAGGCGTCGGTCGCCCTGGCGGACCCCGGCAGCGTCACGTCATTGCCGGCGTTGAAGGGGATCCAATTGCCTTCCCAGGCGCCGAACAACCGCGCCCGGGCCGCCTCCACCTTGGGGGCGTCGGCCCCGAGCCCGCCCGGCACCTCTTCGAGCATCACCTTGCGGACGTCCGCCGGGTCCATCGCGGTCCAGCCCAGGCCGTCGAGGAACACCTCGGCGCGGCAATGCTGCGCCTTGGTCACGTCGGCCGTCTTCGGGCCGAGGCTGGCATAGCCGAGCCGGGAGGGTGCCACCCGGATGCCGTAAAGGTCGCGCGCCGGCAGGCCGGCGGCGCGACACAAGGCCACGAACAGCGGATTGATGTCGGCGCATTTGCCGCCGAGGTGGCCGGTCTCCAGCATGCGCAGCACGTTGCCGTCGCCGCAGCCCTGCACGGAAGCCTCGCGGAAGGTGTTGCTCACCACCCAGGCGTAGAGCGCGCGCGCCTTGCCGAGATCGTCGGCGGCGCCGGCCGTGATGGCCAGCGCGGTCTGCCGCACGATCCCGTCGACGGGCGCGAGCGCGGTGCCGCGCAGGTATTGGCTTCGCGCGGCCTCCGGCAGCACGATCGCGTCGCCGGTTGTCGTCATCGGCAGGGCGCGGTCGCGCGTTTCCACGGTGCTGACCACGGTCAGCCGGCGCGGGCCATCGCCCCAGCGCACATGCAGGAGGTCGGCACCCGTGGTCTGATGCCGCTCGACCGTGGCCCCCGGGGCGGCGCTCCATTGATTGTCGACGACACGGACCCAGTCGGCGTCCGACACGCCGGCCAGCGGCATCCAGGCCTGCGCCGCTGCGCCGTCGGCCGCTACGTCGAGACGTGTCGTGACACGGAACCGGCGCCAGGTCGGCGTTTCCGCAAAGGCGGCGAGGAGCGAGCCCGGCAAGGCCGCGAGAGCCAGGCCGGCGCCTGCCGTGGCCAGAAGGTGACGTCGGGAAATCATCGGATGCCTTTCACGAAGGACGGGTCGGGGCGGTGTGTAGCAGGTCCGGGAAAGCGTCGCATCCCGGTTCGGCGCCATCTTTGCCGCAGGAGGCGGTCCGCGGTTCACACCAGCGGAACTTCCCGGCACTGTGCCGGTCCTTGGAGCGAGCGAGGACACCCATGGGCTTGTTGATCGACGGCGAATGGCGCGACCAGTGGTACGACAACGGCGATAGCGGTCGCTTCGAGCGCAAGGCCTCGTCGTTCCGCCACTGGGTCACGGCCGATGGTGCGCCCGGGCCATCGGGGCAGGGCGGCTTCGCGGCGGCTTCGGGCCGCTACCACCTGTATGTTTCGCTCGCCTGCCCCTGGGCGCACCGCACGCTCATCATGCGGGCCCGCAAGGGTCTCGAAGCCGCCATCCCGGTGTCGGTGGTGCATTGGCACATGGCCGAACAGGGCTGGACCTTTGCGCCGGGGCCGGGCGTCGTGCCCGATCCGATCCATGGCGCCACTGTCTTGTATCAGGTCTATCAGGCCGCCGACCCGGCCTATACGGGCCGCGTCACGGTGCCGGTGTTGTGGGACACCGGGCGCAACACGATCGTCAGCAACGAATCGTCCGAGATCCTCCGCATGCTGGACGCGGCCTTTGCGGACGTCGGCGCCACACCGGGCACGTATTATCCTGCCGCGCTGCGGGCCGAGATCGATGCCGTCGAGGCCCGCATCTATGACGGCCTCAACAACGGGGTCTATCGGGCCGGCTTCGCCACCACGCAGGCGGCCTACGAGGAAGCCTTCACGACCGTCTTCGCCACGCTCGACTGGCTGGAAGATCGGCTGTCCACGCGGCGCTACCTGATGGGCGCGGCGCTGACCGAGGCCGACATCCGGCTCTTCACCACGCTGGTGCGCTTCGACGCCGTCTACCATGGTCACTTCAAGTGCAACCTGCGCCGGATCGTCGATTATCCCGTGGTGTCGGCCTATCTGCGCGACCTTTACCAGACGCCCGGCTTCGGCGACACGACCGACCTTCAGCACATCAAGCGGCATTATTACGAAAGCCACCCGACCATCAATCCGACCGGCGTCGTGCCGCTCGGGCCGGCGCTCGACTTCTCGGTGCCGCATGGGCGGGAGGCCCTCGGCCAAGAAGCCAGGGTGCCCTAACGGGCTGTCGGCACGGCCCGTGCCTTGCGCCGCCCGTCGGGCGCCAGGCGCAGCAGCAAGGCGCCCAGAAGGGCCGACACGAGCGAGCCGGCCAGCACGCCGAGCTTGGTGTCGGCCTGCAGGTCCGGCCGGCCCGCATAGGCCAGGAGGCCGATGAACAGGCTCATCGTAAAGCCGATGCCGCACAACAGGCTGACGCCATACACCTGCGGCCAACTGGCGCCCGCCGGCCGACGGGCGAGACCGAGCTTCACCGCGGCCACGAGGCTCGCCATGACGCCGAGCTGTTTGCCGAGCGCAAGCCCGAGCGCGACGCCGAGCGTCACCGGTTGCAGGGCGCCACCGGCACCGCCGATCTCCACCCCGGCATTGACCAGCGCGAAGAGCGGCAGGATCGCGAAGGCCACGACGGGCGAGAGTGCGGTCTCCAGCCGGTGCAGCGGCGTGTGCCGGTCACCCTTGCCGGCGCCCTTGTCCGGAATTGTAAAGGCCAGCAGCACGCCGGCAATCGTCGGGTGGATGCCGGACCCCCAGGTACAGGCCCAAAGCACCAGGCCGAGCCCGAGATAGGGCCACAAGCGCCGGATGCCGCAGCGGTTCAACACCACCAGAAGTGCCAGCGCGACGGCCGCCGCCCCGAGCATCGGCAACGACACACCATCGGCGTAGAACAGCGCGATGATCAGCACCGCCCCGAGGTCGTCCAGCACCGCGAGGGCGGTGAGGAACACTTTGAGCGAGGCCGGCACCCGGTCGCCGAGCAGCGCCAGCACCCCGAGCGCGAAGGCGATGTCGGTGGCGGACGGGATGGCCCAGCCCCGGAGCGCACCTGGATGGTGCCAGGTGACGGCCGCGAAGATGGCGGCCGGGGCCGCCATGCCGCCGAGCGCGCCGAAGCCGGGCAGGATGCGGGCCGGCCACGTCCGCAACTGCCCGTGCAGCGTTTCGCGCTTGATCTCGAGGCCCACCAACAAGAAGAACACCGCCATCAGGGCGTCGTTGACCCAGGTCTCGACCGTGTGGCCCGCGACCGTGGCATGGACGGCTGCCCGGTAGGTGTTCCCCAAGGGCGAGTTGGCCAGGATGAGCGCCAGCGCCGCGGCCCCCATCAACACGAGGCCGCCGCCCGCCTCGCTGTCGATGAAGCGCCGCAGCGCAGACGGGAGGTGGCGGAGGGGGCGAGGCGTCATGCCCGAACCTGTGCCAGGACTTCCGAGCGGGTTCAAATCGGACCGGCTCGCGCCGTCACGCGTCCGTCGGTTTGGCACGCCCGGCCAGGAAGGCTGCGTGTTCGGCCACGAGCTCGCCCGCCAGAGCCTTGCTGATCAGCGCCTGCGTTTCGGGCAAACCGTACAGCACCGCGAAGGAGCCGAAGCGCGGCCCGCGCGCTTCGCCGAGCAGCACCTGATACAGCATGTTGAACCAATCGTTCGACACGCCGGGGCGCTCCGGCGTGGCGGTCTTGGCCTTGAAGTCCTGGTAGCGCGGGATGATGCGGGCGATGTCGTAGAGCGCCGCCTGCACATCCTCGGCCGAAGCCTCGGGCGGCATCGCGCCGAGGGTGCGGGACAAGGTCTCGAGCGCCGCCCGTTCGTCGGGGTCGGGCGCCCGGTAGGTCTTGGCCGGTCGCACGAAGTCGCGGAAATACCGCACCGCATAGCCCACCAGGGCGTCGAGCTGGGGATGGGTGGCGGGGCTGGCGCCGGGCGCATAGCGTTGCAGGAACCCCCACAGCACGGCCGGGTTCTCGCTGTTGGCGACGGCGGCGAGGTTCAGCAGCATCGCGAACGACACCGTGGTGCCGCCGTTCGACCCGGCGAGGCCCAGCCGTTCCGGCTCGGGCGGCTGGCCGCCATGCAGGTGCCACACAGGATTGCCGAGCCGTTCCTTCCAGCCCTGGCGCCCATAAGCGTCGAGGAAGCCGAGGTAATCGTCGACCGCACGCGGGATGACGTCGAAATGGAGCTTCTTGGCCGCCGTCGGCTTGCCGAACATGAAGACGCCAAGGCTGTCGGGCGAGCCGTAGTTCAGCCATTCGTCGATGGTCAGCCCGTTGCCCTTCGACTTCGAGATCTTCTGGCCTTGTTCGTCGAGAAACAACTCGTAGTTGAAACCCTCCGGCGCCGCGCCGCCGAGCGCCCGGACGATCTGGCCCGACAGCTTGACGGAATCGATCAGGTCCTTGCCGGCCATCTCGTAATCGACCCCGAGGGCCAGCCAGCGCATCGCCCAGTCGGGCTTCCATTGCAGCTTGCAATGGCCGCCCGTCACCGGGGTCTCGAACACGCGCCCATCGGCCGGGTCGCGCCAAACGATCGTGCCCTTGGCGGCGTCGTGCCCTTCGAGCGGCACCTGCATCACATGGCCCGTTTCGGGGTGGATCGGCAGGAACGGCGAATAGGTCGCGGCCCGCTCGGCCCTGAGGCTCGGCAGCATGATGGCCATCACGGCGTCGAGCCGCTCGAGCATCAGCCGCAGCGTGGCGTCGAAACGTCCGGCCTGGTATTCGACGGTCGCCGACATGAAGTTGTAGTCGAAGCCGAAGCGGTCCAGGAAGGCGCGCAACCGGGCGTTGTTGCCTTCGCCGAAGCTCGGATAGTCGCCGTAAGGGTCCGGCACCTTGGTCAACGGCAGGCCGAGCGCCGCCGCGAGGGTGTCGCGGTTGGGCACGTTGTCGGGCACCTTGCGCAGCCCGTCCATGTCGTCCGAGAAGGCGATCAGCCGCGTCGGAATGCTGTCCTCGGTCAGCAGCCGAAACGCCTGCCGCACCATGGTGGTGCGCATCACCTCGCCGAAGGTGCCGATATGGGGCAGTCCCGAAGGGCCATAGCCGGTCGAAAACAGCACGCTCGACTGCCCGGTGCGCCCGACGCGGGCAACGAGTTTGCGAGCTTCCTCGAAGGGCCAGGCGTTGGCGGCTTGCGCGATGTCGAGGGGAATGTCGGACCAGGAGGGCATGGGTTCGGACGGTAAGACCTGATGAAGAGCGCCCTCCGCGTCTCACGACCGCCCAGGGCCGTCAAGAACGGCACCGGGGCTGCCCGTGGTATCGAGAAGCGCGAGGCCGCCGCAGTCGGTCGGGAAACGCGGTAACGCGTCGTCGTCAGGCGTCCGCCACGCAGCGGCTCATCGGGATCGCATAGATGCGGTCCCGCCCGAGCGCATGGGCCAGGCGCGGCCGCGCGCCGAACAACGGCGTGAACGCGGCGTGGTGGATGTTCAGCCCCCCCGCATAGGCCCCGAAGGCCGGCATCACGCAACGCTTCGCATCGGCCAGGAAGCAGCGCCGCCGGGCCACGCCGCCCGTGCCCAGCACCTTGGCGACCGGATGCAGGTGGCCGGCGATCTCGCCGGTGCCGCAGTCCGGCTGCGGCTCGTGGCGCAGCGTCAGCAGGCCTATGGCGGCCTCCGCCGCCACGTCGCCGTCGAGCCCGCCATGCGGCAGCGGGTCGTGATTGCCGGTCAGCCAGAGCCAGGCGCGCCCGCGCTGCAGGTCGGCGATCCGGCCCCGGTCGGCGTCCGACAGCCGGGCCGCGGCATGCGGGTCATGGAAGCTGTCGCCGAGCGCGATCACCAGCCGCGGCGCGTAGCGGGCCACGACCGTCGCCAGGGCCAGCAGCGTTTCGCCCGTGTCGTAGGGCGGCAGCAGCATGCCGCGCCGGGCGAAGCTCGACCCCTTCTCGAGGTGCAGGTCGGCCACCAGCAGGGCGCCTTCGCCTTCGTGGAACAAGGCGCCGCTCGGGTCGGCCAGAAACGGCACGCCCGCCAGCGTCAGGCCGGCCGGCACCATCTCAACCGCGCGTTCTTGCCGGATTGCCCTCAGGCCCACAGGCTTCCTCCACCAGCAACTCGGCCGCCTCGGCCAGGATCTCGTCTTGCGCTTCGCCATAAACCGGTTCCCGCCCGATCTCGAGCATGATGGGCACCGACAAGGGTGAGACGCGGTCGAGAGCCTTATGGACGATTCGGCCCTTGATGCGACCTAGTAGATCGCCGAGGCGCTTCAGATCGAGGAGTCCGGTTGCCGCATCCTCGCGTGCGGCCTGCAGCAGGATGTGGTCGGGCTCGTGCCGGCGCAGCACGTCGTAAACGAGGTCGGTCGACACCGTCATCTGCCGGCCGGTCTTTTCGCGTCCCGGGTGCCGCTTTTCGATCAGACCGGCGATGATGGCGCAGGACCGGAAGGTGCGCTTCATCAGCGACGATTCGTCGAGCCACGCCTCGAGGTCGTCGCCCAGCATGTCCTCGCCAAACAAGGCATCGAGGTCGACAAGCCCGTTCCGCGACCGTGCCCCGATATCGGCCCGCATCCAAACCGCCAGCGCGTAATCGTTGCCGACGAACCCCAGCGGCTTCATGCCGGCGCGCTCGAGCCGCCGTGTCAGCAGCATGCCGAGCGTTTGGTGCGCCAGCCGGCCCTCGAACGGATAGGCCACGAGGTAATGGCGGCCGGCGCGCGGATAGGTTTCGACCAGCATGGTGTCGGCCGCGGGCAGCAGCGACCGTGCGGCTTGGATGTCGAGCCAGTCCTGCACTTGGTCGGGAAGTTCCGGCCAGGCGTGCGGCTCCGACAACATCGAGCGCACCCGGCTGGCCAGATAGGTCGAGAGCGGGAATTTCGAGCCGCCCCAGGCGGGGATCTTCGGCGTGTCGCTGCGGGCCCGCTGCACGATCGCCTCGTCCTCGACGATGGCCTGCAGGGCCAGCACCTCGCCGCCGAAGATGAAGGTGTCGCCCGGCACCAGCGATTCGAGGAAACCGTCCTCGATCTCGCCCAGCACCCGGCCGCCGCGACCCATCACGGGCTTGCCCGAGGCGCCCGTGCGGGAGCGCGCGAGCCGCACCTTCAGCATGGTGGCGGCCACGATGGTGCCGACGTTCATTCGGTATTGTTGCGCCACCCGGCCGTTCGACACGCGCCAACGCCCGTCCGCATCCTGCCGGATCTTGGCGAAGCGGTCATAGGCCCGGAGCGCGTAGCCGCCGTGGGCCACGAAGTCGATCACCCGGTCGAAGTTGTCGCGGTCGATGTGGGCATAGGGCGCGGCGTCGGTGATTTCGCTGAACAACGCATCGGCCTCGAAGGGCGCCGCGCAGGCCATGCCGAGCACGTGCTGGGCCAGCACGTCGAGCGCGCCCGTGCGCGGCACCGGCGTGTCCTGCACCCCGTGGGCGGCGGCATCGATGGCGGCCCGGCACTCGATCACCTCGAAGCGGTTCGACGGCACCAGCAAGGCGCGCGAAGGCTCGTCGAGTCTGTGGTTGGCGCGGCCGATGCGCTGGATGATGCGGCTCGCACCCTTCGGCGCCCCGACGTTGATGACGAGGTCGACGTCGCCCCAATCGATGCCGAGGTCGAGCGTCGCGGTGCAGACCACGGCCTTCAGGGTGCCGGCCGCCATGGCGGCTTCGACGCGGCGGCGTTGGCTCGCGTCGAGCGAGCCGTGGTGGAGCGCGATCGGCAGGTTGTCGGCATTGTGCTTCCACAGGTCCCAGAACAATTGTTCGGCCTGGAAGCGGGTGTTGGTGAAGATCAGCGCCAGCTTGCAGCGGCGCAGCGCCTCGTAGATTTCGCCGAGCGCATGGCGGGCGCTGTGGCCGGCCCAGGGCAGCCGCTCGCGCGTGTCCAGCATGGTGATCTCGGCCTTGGCGCCTTCGGGCGCCGTCACCATCACGGGGGCCGGGTCGTCGCGGCCGCCCAGATAGGCGCAAAGCTCGACCGGGTCGCGCACGGTCGCCGACAGGCCGACGGTCTGTACGCCGGGCGCGAGCCGGCGCAGCCGGGCGAGGTCGAGCGCCAGCAGGTCGCCGCGCTTGTTGGTGACGAGCGCGTGCAATTCGTCGAGCACGATGCGGCGCAGGTCCTTGAAGAAGGCGAGGCTGTCGGGCGTCGCCAGCAGCAGGGCGAGCTGCTCGGGGGTGGTCAGCAGGATGTCGGGCGGGTCGCGCCGCTGCCGCTGCCGCTTGGCGGCCGGCGTGTCGCCCGTGCGGGTCTCGACCCGGATCGGCAGGCCCATCTCGGTCACCGGCCCCTCGACGTTGCGGGCGACGTCGACCGACAAGGCTTTCAGGGGCGAGATGTAGAGCGTGTGCAGCGCCGCCTTGCCGCGCGGCCGGCGTTGCAGATCGACGAGCGATGGCAGAAAGCCCGCCAGCGTCTTGCCGGCGCCGGTGGGCGCCACGAGAAGCGTGCTGCGCCCGGCCTCAGCCTGTTCCAGCAGGGCCATCTGATGGGCCCGCGGCGCCCAGCCGCGTGTCGCGAACCAGGCGGTGATCGGGGCCGGGAGCGCCGGGGGGCTTGCGATGTCGAGCACCCGTGTAGAGTTAGGCCCTCCGGGCCACGAAGACGAGCCCCGGCACGTCGATGCAGTTTTCCTGGCGGGTCACGCAGGCCTCCAGGCTGAGCAGGCCGAAGCCCGTCGCGTCGAGGCTGCCGCGCAGGTAGCCGGCCTCGTGACGGAACCGTAGGTCGGTGCCGAGGCTGTAAGCCTTTCCGGTGTCGGCCTGCACGGTTGCGGCCAGCAGCCCTCCCGGCTGCAGCACGCGCGCCACGCCGGTGAACAAGGGCAGAAGATCGCCGATGTAGACCAGAACGTCGGCCGCGATGGCGAGCCGGTAGGCGCCCGCGTCCAGCGTCGCCGCTATCGCGGTGCAATCACCCTGCCAAAGGTTGCGGTAGAGGCCCGTGGTGGCGGCCTGGGCCAGCATGGCGGCCGACAGGTCGATGCCGTCGATCTCCAAGCCCCGCACCCCCAGGGCGCGGGCCATCAGCCCGGTGCCGCAGCCGAGGTCCAGGGCCGCGGTGCACCCATCGTCCGGGAGCCGCCCGGCCAGCGCTTCGGCGATGACGGCGGGGCCACGATAGCCGAGCCCCCCCACCAGATGGGCGTCGAAGCGGGGCGCGTATTGGTCGAACAGGGTTTCCACATAGGCGGCCGGCATGCCGGGGGGCGCGGCCCCCTGCAGTCGGGCGAGGTGCAGCGCCGCACCCAGCAGGCCGGCGGGGTCGTGGGTCACGGCAGCCTCGAACGCGGCCGCGGCGCCCGCGCGATCGCCGCACCGCTCCAGCGCCAAGCCCTGGGCCAGATGAGCGGCCGCCCAGGTCGGCGCCTGCTCGACGGCCTGGGCGAACAGGTCGGCTGCCGCGGCATGGTCGCCTTCGGTCGCAAGAGCGACCGCATAGGCATAGCGTTTGTCGGCGAGCAGGTTTCCCGACACGACGGGAGCGTGCCCATGCGGAAGGCCGCTCATCCGGTTTGTCGTGCCAAATCGGCGTGCCGACTGAGGCCGTCCGGGACAGGATCGATTAACATTGAACTCAATTGCCCATCATCGCGGGAAGCGTCCTGCGCTATGCTGATCGCCCAGGCGCAGCCCGCCGTCCAGCCAAGATCGAGGCTGCTGGCGGTACCTGCGCCACCCCGCGGCTCATGCAACCAAATCGCAACGGCGCCGTTTTACAGCCAAGTTACAGCAAGGAGTTGGAGTGATGAAGATTTCGACATTGCGTGGCGCTGGTTTGGCGGTTGTGGCTCTCGGCGCCGCTTCGCTGAGCACCGTTGAGCCCGCAGCCGCCCGCAATGGCGGTGCCGTGGCGGCCGGTGTCATCGGCGGCCTGGCGGTCGGCGGCCTCGTGGGTTCGGCCCTGGCCAACCAGAACGCGGGTTACGGTGGTGGCGGCTACGGCTACGCCGCCCCGGTTTATGGTGCTCCGCCGCCGCCCGCTTACGACGGCTGCTACCTGACCCGCCAGGCGACATACGATCCCTATGGCAACTTCGCGGGCTATCGCCGCGTTCGTGTCTGCGAGTGAACTGAGCGTCCCTAGGCTACCGCTGGAGTGAAGGCGATGAAGACGGCCACTACGAAGACGTCCATGCGTCGATTGGGTTTGGTTATGGCCGTCTGCTTTGTCGGCGCTCCGCTGGCGGCGGCGCCTTTGGCCAGCAGCGGGCTTTCCTTTCGCCCTTTGACGATCGGCCACAAGGCATTGCAGGTGTCGAAGGCCTACGGGGCCGATGACGAGGATTGCATCTTCGTCACGCGTCATGTGCCAAGGCCCGACGGCAACCTGCATCCCATCAAGAAATTGATGTGCCGCGACGACGCCTGAGCCTTCAGGGTCTCGGCGCGTGAGTGCGCAGGATATCTTATCATTGACGCCGGCCGGGCTTTATTGTGCGGCCGGCGATTTTCATATTGATGCCATGCGTCCCGTCGATCGGGCCCTTGTGACCCATGGTCATAGCGATCATGCCCGCGCCGGGCATCGGTCCGTTCTGGCGACGGCGCAGACGCTCGACATCATGGACACCCGCTATGGGGCGGATTTCTGTCACGAGCGTCAGGTAGCGATCCTCGGCAAGCCGATCCGTATCGGTGGCGTGACCGTGACGTTTCATCCGGCCGGCCATGTCCTCGGGTCGGCGCAGATCACGGTCGAGAAGAACGGCTTCACCGTCACAGTGTCGGGCGACTACAAGCGCGCCCACGATCCGACCTGCCTGCCGTTCGAGCCGGTTCGCAGCGACGCCTTCGTGACCGAGGCCACCTTCGGTTTGCCGGTGTTTCACTTCCCCGAAGCACGGGTCGAGGCCCAGAAGCTGCTCGCCTCCCAGGCGCTCTTTCCAGACCGGACGCATCTGGTCGGCGCTTATGCACTTGGTAAGGCGCAACGCGTGATCCGCACCCTGCGGGACCTCGGCTACGAGCGGCCGATCTACCTGCACGGGGCCATGGTGCGGCTGTGTGAGCTTTATGCCCGGTTGGGCGTCGACCTCGGTCCCCTGGTGCGCGTCGATCCCAAGGAACGGGGTCGGCTGGGCGGTGAGATCGTGCTGTCTCCGCCGGGCGCGTTGCGGGACACCTGGGCCCGCAAGTTTCCCGATCCGCTGACGGTGGCGGCCTCGGGTTGGATGCGGGTGCGGGCGCGGGCGCGCCTGAAAGGCGTCGAACTGCCGTTGATCGTGTCCGACCATTCCGATTGGGCGCAACTCTGTGCCACCGTCAAGGACGTCGGCTGCTCCGAGCTCTGGGTCACGCATGGCGAGGCCGATGCCCTGGTGCATTGGGCCGAGCAGCAGGGGATCGCGGCGCGGCCGCTGCACATGATCGGCTATGGCGAGGAGGAGACCGAAGAGGCTCTGGACGAAGCCGCATGAAGGCTTTCGCGGCGTTGTTCGACCGGTTGTCCTTCGAGCCGTCCCGCAACGGCAAGCTGCGGCTGATGACGGCCTTTTTCCGCGACACGCCGGATCCCGAACGCGGCTATGCGCTCGCGGCCCTCACCGACAGCCTGAAATTCCAGCACGCCAAGCCGGCGCTGGTGCGTGCGCTGCTTGAGGAGCGGGTCGATCCCGTTCTGTTCAATCTCAGCTATCACTTTGTCGGCGACCTGTCCGAAACGGTGGCCCTGCTTTGGCCGAAGCCCGACAATCCGGGTGAGCCGCCGCTGCTGTCCACGGTGGTGCAGACGCTCGCCACCACCAGTCGGGCTGCCTTTCCACGGCAACTCGCCTTGTGGCTCGACGCGCTCGACGAGATCGGGCGATGGGCGTTGTTGAAGCTCATCACCGGATCGCTGCGCATCGGCGTGTCGGCCCGCTTGGCCAAGACCGCTGCGGCCGCGATGGGCGGCCGGGAAGCGAACGAGGTCGAGGAGGTTTGGCATGGTTTGCCGATCCCCTACGGCCCCCTGTTCGCCTGGCTCGAGAATACGGGGCCGCGCCCCGACACGATCGATCCGGCGCCGTTTCGCCCCGCAATGCTGGCCCATCCGCTCGAGGAGCGCGACGCAGCCTCACTCGATCCGGCCGATTTCATCGGCGAATGGAAGTGGGACGGCATCCGGGTGCAGGCCATTGCGGGGGTGGACCCGGACGGTCACCGCGTGGTGAAACTGTATTCGCGGGCTGGAGAAGACGTCTCCGCGTCCTTTCCGGATCTGCTTGATTCACTTCTGCTGCCCCGCTTCGGCACGACGGCTGTCGATGGCGAGCTTCTGGTGATGCGCGACGGCCTCGTGCAACCCTTCGGGGCGTTGCAGCAGCGCCTCAACCGCAAAAGCGTGTCGGTCAAGGCGATGGCCGAGTTCCCGGTTCATCTCAGGGCCTATGATCTGCTGGCCCAGGATGGCGAGGATCTGCGGACGCTGCCGTTCACCGAGCGGCGGGCGCGGCTGGAGCGCTTCGTGATGGGGCTCGACGACCCGAAAGTGGATCTGTCGCCGACCGTTCCCTTCGCCAGTTGGGACGATCTCGCGGCCTCGCGGGCCGATCCGGCCGGCGCCGGTGCCGGGGCGGATGCCGAAGCCATCGAAGGCCTGATGCTGAAGCGGCGGGACAGCCCTTATGTGCCGGGCCGCCCGAAGGGGCTGTGGTTCAAGTGGAAGCGCAACCCGTTCAACGTCGATGCCGTGCTGATGTATGCGCAGCGCGGTCACGGCAAGCGGGCCTCCTTCTACTCGGATTACACCTTTGGGGTTTGGCGCGGCGAGCCGGGAGAAGGGCAACTCGTGCCGGTCGGCAAGGCCTATTCGGGCTTCACCGACCAGGAACTCGCGAAGCTCGATCGTTATGTGCGCACCAACACGATCTCACGCTTCGGTCCGGTCAGGGAGGTGGAGCACACGGCCGAGAAGGGCTTGGTGCTGGAGATCCTGTTCGAAGGCTTGAACCGGTCGAGCCGGCACAAGTCGGGCGTCGCGATGCGGTTTCCCCGGGTGGCACGCATCCGCTGGGAGAAGCCAACCCGCGAGGCCGACCGCATCGAGACCCTCGAGGCGATGCTGGAACCCAAATAGCCGCGGCGCTCTTCACCCGCGGCCGACACAAAAAACCCTCCGGTGTCGCGCGACACCGGAGGGTTTTCGTTGGATCACCGAAGCCGCAGCCTTCAGTAGGCGTCGTGCTTCATCACCGTGAAGAAGGTCCGCACCAGAATGCGGATATCGGTGAGCAACGACCAATTGTTGATGTACCAGACATCGAGGTCGATGCGTCGGCGCATCTGATCCGTGTGGGCGGTCTCGCCCCGAAAACCGTGCACCTGAGCCCAGCCCGTGATGCCGGGCTTGACGTGGTGCCGACGGTAATAGTCGCCGATCAGCACACCATATTCCCGATCATGCGCCAGAGCATGGGGGCGAGGGCCGACCATCGACATGTCGCCCTTCAACACGTTGAACAGCTGCGGCAGCTCGTCGACGCTGCTGCGGCGCAGGAACGACCCGACTCGCGTCACGCGCTTGTCGCCACGGCGCGCCTGCACGACCTTCTCGTCGTCTTCCATCACCGTCATGGTGCGGAATTTATAGATGACGAACTGGTCCTGGTTGAAGCCGTTGCGGCGCTGACGGAAGATGATCGGCCCGACGCTGTCGAACTTGATAGCCGCCGCCGTGATGAGGAACACCGGCAACAGCAGCATGATGGCGAAGCCCGCGCCGAGCACGTCGAGCGCCCGCTTGGCCACCAGCTCGCCGAGGCTCATGGGCGAGCGCTGCAGGTCGATCAGGTGAACGGCGCAGCTTTCATGCGGGCCATGACGATGCACCACCGACCGGAACACATGGTTCGGCAGCAAGCGAACCGGCAGCGGCGACACGCGGAAGCATTCCTCGATCGCGTTCAGACGCTCGTTCGAGTCCCATTTGGCGACGACGATGAATTCCTTTGCCTTTGAGGCCCGGGCCTGTTCCAGAGCATCGGCCATGCGGGCATCGTCGAGGCCCACCGTGCCGGGATTGCCCTTGTCGAGCGAAGCGCGCCCCACTTCGCGCAGACCGAACTGCTGCAGCAGATAGTTCGGGGTGACGCGCGCCAGTTCCTCGGTTTCGCCCAGCAGAAAGGCGCGGCGTCCGATCACGGCATCGCGCCGCAACAAGCTCGTCACGATGTTGCCGGCGCCAAGACGGATGCCGTAGCAGGACGCAACCATCAGGGGTCCGAAGCACAACCACGTGCCCCTGGACATATCCTGGCCGGCCTTGAGCAGGAACAACGCCCCGGTCACGCCCAAAACCACGACGCCACAGGTGGTGAACACCTGGTTGAAGTACCGGCTTGGCTTGTAGAGCGCCTGAAAACGGTAAAGGCCGCGTGCCTTGCCGAGCGCCACATAGATCAAGCTCGCCACGGTGCCGATGCCCATGGTGACATCCATGGTCATCGCCGGACGACCCGACATGCCGTCGAAGATCGCCTCACCGCCGATGCTGCAGAGGATGATGCCGATCATCTCGGTCAAGCTCACCAGCACGCCCAGCGAGCGATACGAGAGCTGCAGCCCCGTGGGCCAGTCGGACACCTCCGACTTGTCATTGGCCCCGAGGGCAATCGATCGTTGGCTCATCAGGCAGGACGCTCCATCACTCGAATGGCCCAAGAAAACTTATGCAATTTTTAACGCTGCGACGCGGCAAAAACAACCGCATCGGCGCAACTTGCTTAATCCTGGTCAGCGGGGCAGCCATGCTGGATAAGATTAACCAAACATTCGGCATTGAATTGATTGCTGCAATGCAGGCAAAGCGACGTCGCAATGCGAAATCGGGCAAGGATCACAACGTCGTGAGACAAGCGTCCGAATTGCGGAAGCAGGCGGGTTTCCCAGCACAATCGCTCCGGTTGCTTCACATTTGAGCCTTCTCCGGAACAGGCGCTTAGGCCGCCACGCGTAAAACCGATCGCGGAGGAGCTTTCCATGGCGCTGTTCGGTGTGTTGGCTTTTGTGCTCGGTTACCTTGCAGGGCTTCGGTTTCGCGTGGCCGTCGTGGTGCCGTTGGAGGCTGCGGCCCTGGCCGGCGCTGTTGTGTTTGCGTTGACGGGCCATTGTGGCGTCGGAACGGCCTGTTGGGGCTTCCTCCTGTTCAGCGTCGTGCTGCAGGTCGGTTATGCCTTGGCGGTTGTTTGTCCGTTGCCGGTCCGCCGCCTGCCGGGCCGCCATACTCTGCAAGCTTGATGGCCGCAGGCTCAGGCACCGGCACCGGCCAGTTCCAGCCACGCGGCTTCGTCGATCACCATCAGGCCGAGTTCGCGGGCCTTGGTTTCCTTCGAGCCTGACCCGGGGCCCGCCACCACGATATCGGTCTTGCGTGAGACCGTGCCGGCCACCTTGGCGCCCAGGCTCTCGGCCCTGGCCTTTGCTTCGTCGCGCGTCATGCGCTCGAGCCCCCCCGTGAAGACGATCACCTTGCCGGCCACCGGGCTCGACGAGGCTATGGCTTCCATGGGCTCGACCGTGATCTCCGTTAGCAGGGCCTCCACGGCAGCGCGATTGTGGGCTTCCCCGAAAAAGTCCGCCAGGGCCTCGGCCACCACATCGCCCAGGCCCTCGATGGCTTGCAACTCGGCCCGCGCCTCGGACGCCGGCTCGCCGGCCGCTTCCGCGATCTGGCGGAGCGCCTCCATGCTGGGGAAATGCCGCGCCAGGCGTCGGGCGTTGGTTTCCCCGACATGGCGGATGCCGAGGCCGAACAGCACGCGGTTCATCGGCACGCTTCGACGGGCCTCGATGGCCGCGAAGAGATTACGCACCGAGGTGGCGCCGTAGCCTTCCCGATCGGCGATCTTCTTCAAGCTGCGCTTGTCGCGCGCCGCGAGCGTAAAGATGTCGGCCGGCGCGTGGATCAGGCCGTCGCCATAGAAGCTCTCGATCTGCTTGTCGCCGAGCCCCTCGATGTCGAAAGCAAGTCGCGAACAGAAATGTTTCAGGCGCTCGACCGCCTGGGCCGGGCAGACGAGGCCCCCGGTGCAGCGCCGCACCACGTCGACCTCGCCCTTGGCGTCGACCTCGCGGATCGCGGCCGAACCGCAGGCCGGACAATGGTCGGGAAACACGTAAGGCTCGCCTCGCGGCGCGACGGGGTCCAGCACGGGGCCGAGGATCTGGGGGATGACGTCGCCGGCGCGCTGCACCGCCACGCGGTCGCCCACCCGCACGTCTTTGCGGGCAATCTCGTCCTCATTGTGCAGCGTCGCGTTGGTCACCACGACGCCGCCGACCGTCACGGGTTCGAGCCGCGCCACGGGCGTCAGCGAACCCGTGCGGCCGACCTGGACGTCGATCGCCAGCAGGCGCGTGGTGGCACGTTCGGCCGGAAATTTGTGGGCCACGGCCCAGCGCGGCGCTCGTGACACGAAGCCGAGGCGGGCCTGATAGGCGAGGTCGTCCACCTTGTAGACGACGCCGTCGATGTCATAGGGCAGGGCGGCCCGGCCGGCCTCGACGGATCGATAATGAGCGATGAGGTCATCCGCGTCGGCGCAAAGCTTCGCCAGTGGATTGGTGGGCAGGCCCCAGCGGGCAAAGGTGGCGATCATGCCGCTGTGGGTCGCGGCCGGCAGGGCCGACAGCTCTCCCCAGGCATAGGCGAAGAAGCTCAAGGAACGGCCGGCCGTGACCTGGGGATCGAGCTGGCGCAACGAACCCGCGGCCGCGTTGCGCGGGTTGGCGAAAACGGGTTTGCCGGCCTCGGCCTGGCGGCGGTTGAGGGCCGCGAAATCGGGCTTCGTCATATAGACCTCGCCCCGCACCTCGCAGACGGCCGGCACGTCGTCACCGCTGAGATGCTTAGGCACCGCGTCGAGGGTGCGGATGTTGGCCGTCACGTCCTCGCCCTCGTGGCCGTCGCCGCGCGTCAGAGCCAGCACCAGCCGCCCCGCCTCGTAGCGCAGCGCGCAGGACAGGCCGTCGATCTTCGGTTCCGCCATCACGGGCAACGGCGCTTCGGTCGGCAGGCCGAGGAAGCGGCGCACCCGGGCCGCGAACTCGCCCACCTCCGCTTCGGCGAAGACGTTGCCTAGCGACAACATCGGCACCTTGTGCCGCACGTGCCGGAACTTTTCCGACGGCGCCGCCCCCACGCTGTCGCTCGGACCCGCGGGCGCGGCGAGGGCCGGAAAGGCTGCCTCGAGCTCACCCAGGCGCCGGCGCAGCCCATCATACTCGGCGTCCGAGACCGTCGGGGCGTCATGGCCGTGATAGGCGATGTCATGCGCCTTGATGGAGGCCGCGAGCCGCGCGTGTTCGGTGCGGGCGCGACGCTCGGTCAGGGGTTTCGCGGTGGTCGGCATGTCGGGCCCATGCGGTTCGTGGCCGAGCCTGATGGGCTCGGGATCGATCCGCAGGGTGCCTGCATGGTCGATAGGGTTGCGTTAACGCTGCCTCATTCGGCCGGCGCTGCGGCACCCTGGCCCCAGGCGGCCTGGATGTCTTCGAGGCTGCGGCCCTTGGTCTCGGGCACCAGGCGCCAGGTGAACGCGAAGGCGCCGATGGTCAGCACGCCATAGATCAGAAAGGCTGCCGATTGCCCGAGCGCGCTGACGATGCTGAGGAAGGTGAGGGCGACCAGCAGGTTGAAGGCCCAATTGGCCACCGTGGCCATGCTCATGCCGCGGCCGCGCACCGCCATCGGGAAGATTTCGGAGATCAGCAGCCAGAACACCGGCCCGAGCCCGATCGCGAAGAACGCCACATAGGCCGTAAGGCTCGCGGCCGTCAGCCAGCCGACGAGGCCTGACCCCGAGGCGATCATGAAGGCGCCCGCCAGCGCAAACAAGCTCGCCGCCATGCCGGCCATCCCGACCAGCAGCAGCACCCGGCGGCCGACCACGTCAATCAACCGGATCGCCACCAGCGTCATCAGCACGTTGACCGCCCCGACCCCGGCCGTCGCCAGGATGGAGGCCGAGGCCGAAGACAATCCGGCGGCCTGGAAGATGGTGGGCGCAAAATAGATGACCGTATTGATCCCGGTCACCTGCTGGAAGGCCGCGAGGCCGACGCCGACGATCAGCGGCATGCGTACGGACGGGCTGAACACCGAGACCTGCGCGCCCTTGCGCTCGACCCGGCCCTCGCGGGCGAGGTCGGTCTGCATCTGGGCCAGCTCGGCATCGATCTCGTCGGCCCGCTCGTAGGAGCCGCGCAGGGCCTTCAAGGCCACTCGGGCGTCGGCGATGTGGCCATGGCCGGCGAGCCAGCGCGGCGATTCCGGCAGGGCCAGCATGCCGCCCGCCAGCACGAAGCCCGGCAGGGCGCCGAGCCCCAGCATCCAGCGCCAGCCGCCGCTCGAGGCAAAGGCGTAGCCCACGAGATACGACACCACGATGCCGACCGTGATCATCAGCTGGTTGAGCGACACCATGGCGCCGCGCGTTTCAGCCGGTGCGGTTTCCGCGAGGTAGAGCGGCGACAGCATGGACGACACGCCGATGCCGAAACCGACCAGCAAACGGCCGATAAGCAACACCGTCAGGCTGGGTGCCAGGGCCGAAACGATCGAGCCGAGAACGAAGATCAGCGCCGTCGCCAGGATGACGGGGCGACGGCCGAAACGGTCGGCGAGGTCGCCCGCGAAGGCGGCCCCGAAGGCCGCGCCCGCGAGCGCGATGCTGGTCACCACGCCCTGCATGAAGGGCGACAGCTGGAACGCCTCACGCAGGAACAGCAGCGCCCCCGAGATGACGCCGGTGTCATAGCCGAACAAGAGGCCGCCGAGCGCGGCCGTGGCGGCGATGAGGCTGGCATGCATGGGCGATGGCTCCCTGTTGGGCGGTGACGAGAGGCGAAGCCGTGTCGAGACGAATGGAGCCGGCGCAGCGATTGTTCCGATGCGCCGCCCTTGAGGTGGATCGCGACCGCACATCGGGCTAAACCGGCCAGCGCGGCGCGGGGACGCACGGCGCAAAGGCGCGCGACACGGGGTTCACGATGGAACAACACACGGGCATGCGGGTCGAAAAGGATTCGCTCGGCGAGATCCAGGTGCCGGCCGACCACCTGTGGGGCGCGCAAACGCAGCGCTCCATCGAATGCTTCCCGATCGGCACCGAAACCTTCGTGTGGCGGCGTCCGGTGATCCGCGCCTTCGGCATCCTGAAGAAGAGCGCGGCCCTGGCCAATGGCGAACTCGGGCAGTTGCCGGCCGACATCGTGGCGATGATCGTGGCCGCCGCCGAAAGCGTCATCGACGGCGACGTCGATGCCGAGTTCCCGTTGGTGGTGTTCCAGACGGGTTCCGGCACGCAAAGCAACATGAATTCCAACGAGGTGATCGCCAATCTCGCGATCCGCAACGCAGGCGGGGTGCTGGGCTCGAAGACGCCGGTCAACCCGAACGACCACGTCAACCGCGGCCAGTCCTCGAACGACACCTTCCCGACCGCGATGCACATTGCCATCGTGGAAGAGATCGACCGGGACCTGTTCCCGGCCGTGACGCAGCTGCGCGACACGCTCGACCGTAAGGCGCGCGACTTCACCGATGTCGTCATGGTGGGCCGCACCCACCTGCAGGACGCGACGCCGGTAACGCTCGGCCAGGTGTTCTCAGGCTGGGTGGCGCAGCTCGACGAGGCGCTCGCGGCCATTCGGCTGACGCTGCCGGGGCTTTATTCGCTGGCCATCGGTGGTACGGCTGTCGGCACCGGCATCAACGCCCATCCGAAGTTCGGTGATGCGACGGCCGCCCGTATCGCGGCCGAAACCGGCCACGCCTTCATCTCCGCGCCCAACAAATTCGCGGCCCTGTCGGCCCATGACGCGGTGGCGACCACCAGCGGCACCATCCGGACGCTGGCCGGCGCCCTGATGAAGATCGCCAACGACATTCGCTGGTATGCCTGCGGGCCGCGGGCGGGCTTTGGGGAAATCTCCATCCCGGAGAACGAGCCCGGCTCCTCCATCATGCCGGGCAAGATCAATCCGACGCAATGCGAGGCCATGACCATGGTGGCGGTGCAGGTCTACGGCAACGACGCCGCCGTGGCGTTCGGCGCCAGCCAAGGCAATTTCCAGCTCAACGTGTTCAAGCCCGTGATGCTGCATAACGTGCTCGAATCCACCATGCTGATCTCGGATGCCTGCCGCGCCTTCGACCGGTTCTGCGCCACGGGCATCGAGCCGAACCGCGCCAGGATCGCCGACAATCTCGCTGGCTCGCTGATGGTCGTGACGGCGCTGAACCCACATATCGGCTATGAAAAGTCGGCCAAGATCGCCCTCAAGGCCCACCGCGAAGGCACTAGCCTCAAGGCTGCGGCGCTGGCGCTCGGTCACGTCACCGAGGAAGAGTTCGACCGCTGGGTAGTGCCGGCCGACATGACACATCCGCTGGCGGTGTGACGCTCAGGCCCGGCGCTTCCCTGCCGGGCAAGGTCGGGCGTTCGTCGCCGAAGCTGGTTTGAGCCTGGAAGGGAGCGCCGCGATGCCTGTCTACCGACTGGGGACCACCGAACCCGAACTGCCGGCGACCGGCAGCTTCTGGATCGCGCCCGATGCCCATGTGATCGGCGCCGTCAGTCTGGCGCCGGGCGTCGGGGTGTGGTTCGGCGCCGTGCTGCGGGGTGACAACGAAGCCATCGCGATCGGCCCCGACACCAACCTGCAGGAACACGTGCTGTGCCACACCGATCTGGGCTTCCCGCTCACGGTCGGGCGGGGCTGCACGGTCGGCCACCGCGCCATCCTGCACGGCTGCACGATCGGCGACGACGTGCTGATCGGCATGGGCGCGACGGTAATGAACGGCGCCCGCATCGGCGCCGGATCGATCGTCGGGGCCGGGGCCCTGTTGACCGAGGCCAAGAGCTTTCCGGATCACTCGCTCATCGTCGGCGCACCAGCCAAGCTGGTTCGGCGGCTCGACGACGCAGCGATCGAAGGTCTGCGGCGGTCTGCCGCGCATTATGTCGCGGCTTGGCGTCGCTTCGCCGACGACTTGCGCCGGCTCGACTGATCAGCGCGGGGCGCGCTTGGCCAGGATGCGCTGCAACGTCCGCCGGTGCATGTTGAGCCGCCGCGCCGTTTCCGAAACGTTGCGGCCGCAAAGCTCATAGATGCGCTGGATGTGTTCCCACCGCACGCGGTCGGCCGACATCGGATTCTCGGGCAGTTCGGCCTTGTCGTGACGGGTCGCCATCAGGGCCGAGAAGATCTCGTCGGCGTCGGCAGGCTTGGCCAGATAATCGAAGGCGCCGAGCTTCACCGCCGTGACGGCCGTGACGATGTTGCCGTAACCCGTGAGGATGATGCCCCGGGCATCGGGGCGCTTGGCCTTCAGTTCCGAGATGACGTCGAGCCCGTTGCCGTCGCCGAGCCGCATGTCGATTACCGCATAGGCGGGCGCCTTGGTGGCGATGTGCTCGAGGCCTTCGGCGACCGACTCGGCGGTCTCCACCTTGAAGCCGCGCTGGTCCATGGCGCGGGCCAGCCGCGACAAGAAGGGCTTGTCGTCATCGACGATCAGCAGGCTCGGATCGGCCCCGATGGCGGGTGCCGGGGACGGGGGTGGGGTTTCTTGAACCAGACTCATGATGGAACTCCGCTGTTGCATCCTCAAGTGGGGCTCGGACGTGGGAAATCAAAGCCCCTGAAGGGCTTGAAGCGCCACATACCGGCCGGTCGGCGTCGGCAGGGCGCCGTCCCGCTCGAACGCTTCGCGCGGCCAGTCGATCGCCACGATGGCGCCGGTGGCGGGTGCCGACGCGTTTCGGATATCGAGGCTGGCGCCCGAGCGTTCCAACAACGTCTTGGCGATGAACAACCCGAGCCCGAGGCCTGAGCCGTCTTCCGTCTTGGCGCGCCGGTCCTGGCCCTTCGAGCTGAGATAAGGTTCGCCGAGGCGGGCCAGAACATCGGGTGAGAAGCCGGGACCGTCGTCCGTGATGGTGACGCCGACGTTCGACGCATCCCACCGGCTCTCGATCACCACGCCGGCCCGGGCATAATCGATGGCGTTCTCGACGAGGTTGCCGAGGCCATACAGGAGGCCGGGGTTGCGGGCGCAGACCGGTTCGCCGCCCTGGCCCTCCCGCACCACCGACAGCGCGACGCCGAAGTGACGATGCGGGCTGATCACCTCCTCGATCAGGTGCGACAAGGCCATGCGTTCCAACGGGCCGTCCTTTTCGTCGTTGAGCGAGGTGAGCTTGCCCAGGATCACCCGGCAACGGCTGCTTTCCTGGTCGAGCAGCGCCAGATCGTCGCGCAGCACCTGCGGCTCGAGGCCGCCCGGCTGCGCTGCGCCGCGCATCAACTCCTTGATCACCAGCGTGATGGTGGCCAGCGGGGTTCCGAGCTCGTGCGCGGCCGCGGCCGCGAGGCCGTCCAACTGCGTCAGATGTTGCTCGCGGGCCAGCACCAGCTCGGTCGCGGCCAGCGCGTCGGCGAGCTGGCGGGCTTCCTCGGCCACCCGCGAGGCGTAAAGGCCCACGAAGCCGGCGCCGATCACCACCGCCATCCAGGTACCGAGGCTGAACACCGGCGGCATGTCGAGGTGCTGGCCCGGCATCCAGGGCAGCGGCTGGTGAACCCGCACCAGCAGGGTCGCGGCGGCGCCGGTCAACAGCCCCAGCAACAGGGTGCGCGACGGCGACAGCGACACGGCCGAAATCATCAGCGGCCCGAGGAACAACATGGAAAACGGATTGCCGAGGCCGCCCGTCAGGTAGAGGAGTAGGGTCAGCTGCACGATGTCGTAGGCGAGCAGCAGCGTGGCGTCCTGGTCCTCGAATCGATGGGTGAGCGGCACCTTCAGGCGGAGCACGATGTTGAGCGCGACCGAGGCGGCGATCACCAGCAGGCAGAGCACCAGCGGCAGCGTGAAGCGGAGGCCGAAGGCCGTCACCAGTACGGCCAGCAGCTGACCGCCGATGGCCAGCCAGCGCAGCCCCATCATGGTGGCGGCCCGGACATGGCGCGGCGGCTTGCCGAGGGCGGTGGTGAGATGCGAGGCCACGCGTTGATCCTTGGCTCCCGGAGCGGGGCGGTAGGGAAGTGGAATAATGCAGCCGGATGATTTGCAAAGCGTGACGGGTCGTCCCGTGCCGGCCATCGCGCTGACGGGTGTCAGCAAGCTGTTCGCCGGCAAGGCGGCCGTGTCGGACCTGTCGCTGACCATCCCGCAAGGTTCCGTCACCGGGCTGCTGGGCGGCAACGGCGCCGGCAAGACCACCACAATCGGCATGATCATGGGCCTGGTGCTGCCGAGCTCCGGCAGCGTGCGGGTGCTCGGCGCCGACATGGCGCGCGACCGGCACAAGGTGTTGGGCCGCATCAATTTCGAGAGCCCCTATGTCGACCTGCCACATCGCCTGACGGTGCGGCAGAACCTGACGGTCTTCGCCAAGCTCTACGGCGTTCCGCAAGCTCGGGACCGCATCGCGGCGCTGGTCGAGGATCTGGCGCTCGGGGCCTTCGTGGATCGCGCGTCCGGCCAGTTGTCGGCTGGCCAGAAGACCCGGGTGGCGCTCGCCAAGGCGCTGATCAACGAGCCCGAACTGTTGTTGCTCGACGAGCCGACCGCCTCGCTCGATCCCGACACGGCCGACTGGATCCGCGCCCATATCGAAGCCTACCGGCAGCGGCGCGGCGCCACCATTCTGCTGGCGTCCCACAACATGAACGAGGTGGAACGGTTGTGCGACCGCATCGTCTTCCTGCAGGCGGGACGCATCGTCGCCGATGGCACCCCTGAGGCGCTGTTGCGCCGTTTCGGTCGAAACGACCTCGAGGCCGTGTTCCTCGACGTGGTGCGGGGTGGGGCGCCACAGCGGGATGCCGCCCAATGAGCATGTTCGACGAAGTGCGCGGCGGCTTCTCGGCCGCCCGGGTCGGAGCCATGGTGCTGCGCTACACCTACCTGCTGCGCTCGTCCTGGCCGCGGGTACTCGACCTCATCTATTGGCCGACCGTGCAGATGGTCACCTGGGGGTTTCTGCAGACCTATGTGTCGAAAGCCGGGGCCGGCGGACCGGTGGCGGTCGGGGCCGGCGCCCTGATCGGCGCCGTGATGTTGTGGGACATCCTGTTCCGCGGCCAGCTCGGCTTCTCGATGTCGTTTCTCGAAGAACTCTATTCGCGCAACGTCGGCAACCTGATGATGAGCCCGCTGCGTCCGCTCGAGCTCGTGGCCGCCTTGATCGTGATGAGCACGCTGCGGCTCGCCATCGCGATCGTGCCCGTCACCGCCATGGCGGTGTGGTTCTTCGGCTTCAACCTGTGGGGGCTCGGCTTCGCGGTGGGGGTCTTCTTCGCCAACCTGCTGCTCACGGGCTGGGCCGTGGGGCTGCTGGTGGCCGGGCTGCTGCTGCGCAACGGGCTCGGTGCCGAGGCGCTCGCCTGGAGCCTGATGTTCCTGCTGCTGCCGCTCACCTGCGTCTATTACCCGGTGTCGGTGCTGCCCGGCTGGCTGCAGCCGGTCGCACTGGCCTTGCCGCCCACCTATGTGTTCGAGGGATTGCGGATGCTGGTCAGCCAGCACCATGTGTCGGTCTCCGACATGGCCATGGCATTCGGCATCAACGCGGTTCTGTTCCTTGGTGGCCTCATG
Source organism: Lichenihabitans sp. Uapishka_5 (assembly GCF_033947565.1). Taxonomy (NCBI): domain Bacteria; kingdom Pseudomonadati; phylum Pseudomonadota; class Alphaproteobacteria; order Hyphomicrobiales; family Lichenihabitantaceae; genus Lichenihabitans; species Lichenihabitans sp. Uapishka_5. Next base: position 4,334 of record NZ_JARPVX010000020.1, on the reverse strand, counting down.
GCGTTTCTGGCGCTGCTCGACAGCGCCAAGCGGCGCGGCACCCTGCTGCAGTCGGGGGAATGAGGCGAGCGCGGCTAGCCGGCCTCGCCCTCCGTCATTGGGAGCGAAGCGAAGCAAACCAGAACCCGGCGCTGCCTGGATTGCCGCGGCGACTGCGTCGCCTCGCAACGACGGAAGAGGGTGGCTGGGTCTTGATCCGGCCGAACGCGATGAACCCTAAGCAGGCCGCCAGGCCGCGCGATTGTGCGACGCGGCGCTCGGTCCTATATTGTGCTGTGCAGCATGGCACGGATGCGCGCAGCCGTGCGGCCGTCCTCAACGGCGTCCGATGCGGCATTTCTGCACGGGGAAGCCGGGTTCGATGCAAATGTCTTATCAGATGTACGAGATGGCCCATCTGGCGCTGATGCCGGCGCGGCTCGTTTCGGACGCCACATGCGCGTGGTTCAAGAACCCCCTGAACCCGGCCTCCTATACCCCCTTCGGCCGCAACCTCGCGGCCTCGGCCGAGCTGTTCGAGCGCATGACGCGCCGCTATGGCAAGCCGGTGTTCGGCTTCACCCAGACGACGGTGGAAGGCCGCGAAGTCGCGGTGCAGGAAGAAACCGTGTGGCAGCGGCCGTTCTGCCGCCTGGTGCGGTTCCGCCGCGACGGGCTCGAAGGTCGCCTTCCGCAGGCGAAGCTGCTCATCGTGGCCCCCATGTCGGGCCATTACGCGACGCTGCTGCGCGGCACCGCCGAAGCCTTCCTGCCGTTCTACGACGTCTACATCACCGATTGGTCCGACGCCCGCATGGTGCCGCAGGCGGCGGGCCGCTTCGACCTCGACGATTACATCGACGACCTGATGGCGATGTGCCGTGCGCTCGGTGAGCGGTCGCCCGCGACCCCCGTCCACACCCTCGGGGTCTGCCAGCCCGCCGTGCCACTGCTGGCCGCCGTGGCCCGCATGGAAGCCGAGCGCGATCCGCTGGCCCCCGCCTCGATGACCCTGATGGGCGGCCCCATCGACACGCGTCGCGCCCCGACGGCCGTCAACAAGCTCGCCCAGGAGCGGGGCACCGAGTGGTTCCGCGAGAACTGCCTGCGCACGGTGCCGCTGCCCTATCCGGGGGCCGGGCGCTCGGTCTACCCCGGGTTCCTGCAGCTGTCGGGCTTCATGGCCATGAACATGGACCGCCACGTCACGGCCCATACCGACATGTTCAACTACCTGGTACAGGGCGACGGCGACTCGGCCGAGAAGCACCGCGAGTTCTATGACGAATACCTCGCCGTGATGGATCTGACGGCGGAATTCTACATGCAGACCATCGAAACCGTCTTCGTGCGGCAATCGCTGGCCAAGGGCGAGATGACCCACCGCGGCGCGCCGGTCGACCCCGGCGCCATCCGAAACGTTGGGCTGCTGACCATCGAGGGTGAGCGCGACGACATTTCGGGGCTGGGCCAGACCGAGGCCGCGCAGGACCTTTGCGCCAACATCCCGGCCGCGATGAAGCGCCATCACGTGCAGATGGGCGTCGGCCATTACGGCGTCTTCAACGGCTCGCGTTTCCGTGCCGGCGTGGTGCCGCTCATCGTCGATTTCACCCGCGGCATCGACGCACGCCGCGCGCCCGACCGCTTGGCCGGCTGAAGGAGAACCCCATGGAGATCAGGCGCAGCGGCGCGCAGCCGTCGGGGCGAGGCCCGGCCGAATGGTTCACCGGCACGGTGCGGATCGACCCGCTGTTCGCGCCGCCCGAGCCCGCCCGCGTGGCAGGTGCCTTGGTGACCTTCGAGCCCGGAGCCCGCACGGCCTGGCACACCCATCCGCTCGGCCAGACCCTGATGGTCACGGCCGGCCTCGGGCTCGTGCAGCGTGACGGCGGCCCCATCGAGGAAATCCGCCCCGGCGACGTGGTCTGGTTCCCCCCGGGCGAAAAGCATTGGCACGGGGCCGGCCCGACCACCGCCATGAGCCACATCGCCATTCAGGAAAAGCTGAACGGCTCGCCGGTGGATTGGCTGGAGCACGTCACCGATGCTCAGTATGGCTCTCGCTAGGGCCAGCCGGGCATGTTTCCCGGTGTGACGGTCGACTTCGACGTTCAGCGCTTTGCGGACTTTCAGAACGTCTGCTTCTGGCAAGTTGAAGCTGCCCGCGGCATGAGCCACGGGCGCTCTGGTCGACCTGTTAGAGTGGATCAGGCCGTAGCGGCAGCCTTCTTGCGCTTCGCTCCGTAGCCAATCCCACCGAGCGCCAGAAGAGCAGCCCCAAACAATGGAAGGGATGAGGGGAGCGGGACTGCCGAAAGGGTGCCACTACCCGAGAGCTTGTCGACCCTGAAGCGAATATTGAAGCCGCCAGGAGGATCCAAGCCTGCATCTTGCGACTCGAAGAGCCCGCCGCCAGAAACACTGATCGGACCAAAGCTTTCTTCAGGGTTCAGAGGAATATTGGACAGCGATGACGCAACATCAATGGTCAGATTGGTGTCGAGGCCCTGCAAAGAGCCAAACACGACGCTACTGTCACCAACGAAGAAGCTTAGCGAGGATATCGAGCCATTGTTCGTGATGGAAGATAGTCCGAGAAACACATTGTAGATATAACACGACGTCGCGCCGATGGAGATTTTTGCGTCACTCGTTTCAATAACCGTCTGCGAAGAGCCAGATGAGGCGAGTGCGCTACCATCGACGATAATGCTGATCGCCTGGTTCTCGAAAGAAGGGACGTTGTTGCCGCTGCCGTCAAGGGCAGAAGTGACAGTTCCAAAGAAATTAAATTGAAACGCCGATGCGCGGCTTGCGCCCGCACAGATCATGATTAGTGCCGCCAAGACGGTCGAAAACTGCTTCCTCATATTCACGACTCCCTGGCAGCAAAAATCCGCCAGATCTATCCTGCGTTGCCAGCTAGAAAGCTGCAATTCGATTCGAATGTACACTGAACAGGATGATGGAGCGATCTGTCCACCTACCCTTTGGTCTGTGGACAGCGCCGCAATATTCCGAGTGTGGCTGAACGGGGCGGCTCAAGGCAGGATTTGTTAGGTATGTTTGCTACCAAATACCGAACTTGCCTGTGCGGTTAGGCTACCGCAGCAGATTTCCCACGGCAGAAGACGCTGTACCCTGCGCTGAGACACCTTCAGCGCCCGTCTACGTCAGCAATGCAACCGAGATGCCACCGGTCGCCCGAGGGCTTTGCCCGGCCGGTCGCCGCGGCTTAGGATCGAGCCCAATCCTTGGGGGAGGGCCGATGCCCGAACATGGTTCGCTCGGCGCTTATCTCCGGAACCGCCGTACGAAGCTCGATCCCGTCGGCTTCGGGTTTTCGGGGCGGCGTCGTACGGCCGGGCTGCGCCGCGAAGAGGTGGCGCAGCGGGCCAACATCAGCGCCACCTGGTACACTTGGTTGGAACAAGGCCGCGGCGGTCCTCCGTCGGCCGAGGTGCTCGACCGCATCGCGCGGGCTCTGACCCTCAGCGACCTGGAGCGCGAGCACCTATTCCTGCTCGGCCTCGGGCACCCGCCCGAGGTGCGCTACCAGGGCCCCGACCCGATCACGCCGCGCCTGCAACGGGTGCTCGACGCGCTGACCTACAGCCCGGCCATCGTGCGCAACGCCACCTGGGACGTGGTGGCCTGGAACCGCGCCGCAGCAGTCGTGCTGACCGACTATGCCCGCCTGCCGCCGGACGGGCGCAACATCCTGCGGATGATCTTCTGCGACGCCCGGGTGCGGGCCGCCCAGGCGGATTGGGAGGCGGTGGCGCGCTTCGTGGTCGGCACCTTCCGGATCGATGCGGCGCGTGCCGGGGCCGATGCCGCGATCGCCCCCCTGGTCGACGAGCTTTGCCAGCGCAGCCCGGAGTTCCGAGCCCTATGGCAGGACAATGAGGTCGGCCGCCATGGCGAAGGGGTGAAGCGGCTGCGCCACCCGGTCGGGGGCGAGCTCGCGCTCGAATATTCCGCGTTCCTGGTCGACGGGCGGCCGGATCTCGGCATGCTGGTGTACCAACCGGCCACCGAGGCCGATCGGGCGGTGATCGAACGGCTGGTCGACGGCACGATCGCGCTGGCGGCCGAGTGAAGCTGCCTGGCCCCGCGGCGCGAAGCCTTCTCGGACGCGTCTTTGGACGCAAGCCGGCCGAGGCCGCCGAATCGAGCTTCGAGATCGAGCACGACGGGGTGGTGCACCGCATCCGCCTGCGCCGCGTCGCCTCGGCCCGGCGCTACACGCTGCGGGTCCGCATGGCGCGCGGCGACGTGGTGCTGACCATGCCGCTGCGCGGCTCTGCCGAGGCCGCGCGGGACTTCGCGCGCCGCCATGCCCCATGGGT